>NZ_JBTVYK010000036.1:0-78019 GCF_054788135.1 Streptomyces sp. O3 | reverse complement strand
TACAAGGCCGAGCTGATGCACCCCTACTACGCCGCCGAACGCGGCCTGGTCGACGACGTCATCGACCCCGCCGAGACGCGGGAGGTGCTGGTGCGCGCGCTGGCGATGCTGCGCACCAAGCACGCGGATCTGCCCTCGCGCAAGCACGGCAACCCGCCGCAGTGAGCTACCCGGCCGCCGCCCCGCGCGCCCCGCGTGTTCGCGGGGCGTGTGTGGTCGGCGGCCGTTCACCTGGCGTCGAGGCCGGGCGGTCCGTCGTCCACGGTGATGTTCCGGTCCTGGACGAGGAGTTCGCCGTCTTGCCGTACGAGAGTGTCCGCGCAGGCGCAGACCTGGTGCACGCGCGGCGCGCCGCCCGCGGGGGTGGCGTACACGACGGTGTACGCCCGGACGAACAGGGCGCCGCCGGGCCGCTCCTCGATGTCGAACATGCCCGTCATATGGCGGCGTCGCTCCCCGGCGGCGACGATCGCGGCGACCGCCTTACGCGCCCCCGCGGCCAGGCCCGCGCGGCCGCGCATCGGCTCCGGGCGGGTGGAGATGCGGCAGACCGCGTTCTCGGTGAAGGTGGCCGCCCAGCCTTCGGCGTCCCCCTCGTCCAGGCGGCGCATCTGGCGGGCGTAGAACCCCGCGACTTCCTCATAGCGGGTCATGGGCGCTCCCGTTCGTCCGTCTGCCTCGGTGAGCAGGGTGCGGCAGGGCGCCCGCGCGATGATCGAGCCGCCGTCGAGCCGGGGCTCGGCGCGCCCTTCGCCGGGCGCGTCGCGGGGTGCGGTGGGGTGCGGTGGGGTGCGCTCGAGCGGCGATCGAGGGGCGTACTAGCTGGCCGCTACCCGGTCAGGACACAGTCCATGATGAGGCTGGACGAGCAGAGGGGGTAGGGATGCACCTCGCGCCTGTGCACCAGATAGCTCACCGCCTGCGGGTGGACGCCCCCGCGGGCGTGCTCTACGGCCTGATCGCCGACTCCGCGCGCTGGCCGGTCTTCTGGCCGTCCAGCGTCCACGTCGAGCGACTGGAGTTCGACGGGCGGCGGGAGCGGCTGCGGATGTGGGGCGCCGCCGACGGCGAGGTCAGGTCCTGGACGTCGCGGCGCACCCTGGACCCCGTGGCGCGCCGCGTGGACTTCCGCCATGAGCTGACCGGCGCGCCCGTGACCTCCATGGGCGGCAGCTGGACCGTCGAGCAGCTCGGCGCCCAGTGCTGCCTGGTCACCTTGCACCACGACGTCACCGTCGCCGGTGCCGCCCGCGCTGACGCCGACCGGGTGACGTCGGTCATCGACGACAACAGCCGCACCGGGCTCGACAGTTTCAAGCGGCTCGCCGAGGGCTGGAGCCGCCTGGACGAACTCGTCCTGTCCTTCGAGTGCTCGGTGCGCGTCGACGGGCCCGGCGAGCGCGCCTACGACTTCCTGCACCGGTTCGGCGACCGGACCGACGCGGTGCCCGGCGCCACCGGGATCGGCATCGCCGAGCACCGGCCGGGCGTTCAGCTCATGACGGTCGACCTGCGCGACGCCGACGGCGTACCCCGGACGACCGAGTCGGTGCGGCTCGGCTTTCCGCACGCCGGGCGCGTCGTGCACAAGCGGGTCCGGGACACCGAACGGCCCGCGCTGGTCGCCGCGCACACGGGGGAGTGGTCGGTCGAGCCCGACGTGTCGGGCGGCGTCGCCGTCGTCGCGCGGCATGACGCGCTGCTCGACGAGGACGGGGTGCGGCGGCGGTTCGGCGAGGGCGCGGACGCGGCGCGGGCCGCGCGCGAGGAGCTGCGCGAGCGGCTCGCGCGGGAGAGCGCGCGGGTGCTGGGTCTCGCGAAACGGCACGCGGAGGGCGCGCGGAGCGGTGTGCCGGAGGGTGCTGGCGGTTCTGGGGCGCTGTCCGTGCGTAAGTGAGCGACGTCGCCGCTGTCACAGTCGCTGCTGTGAGGCGACGTCGCACGCTGTCATGTGCATGCGCCCATCCGTGCTGCCTCGGGGGCGGATCGCTGTCGCCCGCCGACCCGAGGCGCGCTCCACGCACGGTCAGATCTCGGCCAGTGGGCCGCCGTTGAGGCTGGACAGCACCCCCGCCAGGTCTACCGCGTTGCTGCCCGGACCACGGCAGGCGACCAGGCACTCCGGGCCCTGCGCCCCGGCCATCCGCCGGAGGAAGGGCGTGAGCACGGCCTTGGGGCCGATCTCCACCACATGGCTCGGGGTCTGCTGGGCGTACATCTGGCGGGTGGCGTCGGCGAACCGTACCGGTGCGGTGATCTGGGTCGTCCAGTACGCGGCCGTCAACGGGTCCTCGTACCGTCCCCCGTACACGGTGGAGTAGTACGGCAGTTCGGGCGCGGCCGTCGGCAGCCGCTGGGCGGCGGCCTCGAACCGCGCGGTGACCGGCTCCATCAGCGGCGAGTGGAAGGCGTGCGGCACCGGCAGAAAGGTGCTGGCGATGCCGACCGTGGCCAGCCGGTCCCGGACCCGCTCCAGGCCGTCGACCGCGCCGGACAGTACCGTAGCGCGGGCCGCGTTGAACGCCCCGATGGACACCGCGGGTTCACTCGCCGCCGCGTCGGCCGCCTCGAACGGGCTGGCGCAGGTCGCCATCATCCCGCCGCCGGACGGCAGCCGCTGGATGTGCGCCCCGCGCAGACACACCAACTCGGCGGCGGCCTCCAGGGACAGCGCCCCGGCGAGCACGGCCGCCGCGATCTCGCCGGTGCCGTGGCCCAGTACGGCCACCGGGCACACCTCCTGCTCCTCCCGCAGCGTCATCGCCAGGGCGTACCCGACGGCGAACAGCGCCGGCTGGGCCAGCGCGCTCGTCCGGGTCTCGGGGCCGCCGTCGAGGATCAGGTCGCGGACCGAGCGGCCCAGGTGCGGGGCGAGCGCCTCGTCCGCCCGCGCGAGATGGGACCGGTAGGCGGACAGCGCCTCGTAGAGACCCGCGGTCATCCGGGGATGCTGGCAGCCCTGTCCGGTGAACACGAACACCGCCCGCACCCGGCCGGAGTGCCGCGTCATGCCGCGGCGCAGCGCCAGATAGCGGGCGAGGTCGCGGATGGTCGGATGGGCCCACAGGTCCGCGGGGTCGAGCAGCGAGCCGAACTCCTCCTCGATCTCGCCGAACAGGCCGAGCAGCGCGACCGAGTCCAGCCCCCAGGCGGGCAGTTCCTCACCTTCGCGGACCTCACGCCGCGCGTGTCTGCTGATCCGCTCGGAGAGCCAGGCGGTGAAGACCCCCTCGTCGGGATCGCCCGGTGCCGTTGCGCTCACGTCCCGCCTCCTTTCCTGTTGTGTGTGCGTCCATGTCCGTGCGTCCGTGCGTCCGTGCGTCTGTGGCCGTCGTCCGTGCCCGTGCGTCCCGCGTCTGTGCGCCGCGCGGTCTTGTTTCAGCGTGCCGCGCCCACCGGCGTCAGAAGGTCGTCGTCCAGGTACTGGTACAGCGGCCGCAGTCCGCCGCCGAGGAACAGCTTGCGCATCGCGGCCCGCTCCACCTTGCCGCTGGAGGTGCGCCGTACGGTGCCGGGCCTGACCAGCAGCACGCCCGCGACGGACATGTCGAACTCCTCGGTGAGGCGTTCGCGGACACCCTGGGCGAGCTCCTCCAGATCGTGGTTGTACTGCTGATAGGTGCGCAACTCCTGGACGACCACGACGCGTTCGCGCTCACCGGGCACCGAGAACGCGGTACCGGCGCCGAACAGCATGCTGACGCTCTGCACCGTGCGCTCCAGGTCCTGCGGATACAGGTTGCGCCCGGCCACCACGATCATGTCCTTGAGCCGCCCGGTGACATAGAGCCGCCCGCCGTCCAGCGCCCCTAGGTCGCCGGTGCGCAGCAGGCCGCCCGTGCCGTCGGCGGTCGCGGCCCCGAACTGCTCCGCGCTCGCCGCGCGGTCGCGCCAGTAGCCGGGGGAGACACCCGGCCCGCCCACCCAGATCTCGCCGACCCTGCCGTCCGGCAGCACCTCGCGCGTGTCCGGGTCCACGACCAGCGCCCGGCTCGGCTGGAGGGCCGTGCCGCAGGCGGTCAGGGTGCGCGTCGGCCGTCCGGGGCGCGGCGCGGCCAGCCTGCCCTGCTCCAGGGCGGCGGTGTCGAAGGGCTGTTCGTTCGGTTCCGCCCGGTCTCCGGAGACCAGCAGCGTGGCCTCGGCCAGCCCGTACGCCGCGTGCATCGCCTCCGGGCGCAGACCGGCGGCGGCGAACCGCTCGACGAAGGCCCGCCGGGTCTCGGCCCGTATGGGCTCGCCGCCGGAGACCGCCACCCGCCAGCCGGACAGGTCGAGCCCGGCCAGCTGCTCGTCGGTGACCCGCCGCAGGCACAGGTCGTACGCGAAGTCCGGGGCGCCGCTGACCTCGATCCCGTACCGTCCGATCGCCTCCAGCCAGCGCGCCGGGCGGCGGACGAAGGCGGACGGTGACAGCACCGCCGCAGTGGCGCCGAGCCACAGCGGGTGCAGCAACTGCCCGACGAGACCCATGTCGTGGTGGAACGGCAGCCAGCCGCCGAGCCGGGATCCGGGCCCGGCGCCGAGCAGGGCGGCCAGCGCCTCCTGGTTGGCGAGCAGATTGCCGTGGGTGACGACCACGCCCCTCGGGCTGCCCGTGGAGCCGGAGGTGAACTGGAGGTACGCCACCGTGTCCGGGCCGGGTTCGGGCAGCTCGGCGCCGGGACGTCCGGACACCATGTCGGTGGCCAGGCAGGGCAGCGAGCCGTGGCCGTGCCTGGCCAGCAGCCGGGAGACGTCAGGGGCCAGCACGGCGTCGGTGAGCACGGCGCACGGGGACGCCTGCCGGACGACTCCGGCCACCCGGTCCTCGTGATGGCCGGTGCCGCCGGACGCGGGGACGGGCACGGCGACCGCCCCCGCGTACAGGCAGGCCAGGAAGGACACCGCGAACCGGTAGGGGGAGGCGTGCAGCAACACGACCGGCTGGCCGGTCGCGCCGTCGGCGCACAGCCGCCCGGCCAGTTCGCGGGCGGCCGCGGCGAGCGCGCGATAGGAGACCGTCTCGGGGCGGCCCCGCTCGTCGCTGTCCGGGATCAGGAGCAGCGCCGTACGCTCGGGTGTCTGCTCGGCTCGGTGCGTGAACACGTCGGTAAAGCTGCGGTAGCCGGTCATTCAGGGACCCCCTGCATGTCATACGGGCGCCGGCACCCCCGTTGTTTGGCGCCTTTTTGCCCGGTACAGGAAGGTATGACGTATTTCTCGAATGGCACTCGACCCCGGCTGAGCCGTTGAGCCGTAAAGAACCGCATCGCCGCAGTGCAGAGCCGCCCGCTCGGGAGCGGCTGGCGCGACGCTCGAGGACGGGTGGAGGCGTGTACGTCGAGAGTTCCTCGAGGAACCACCGAGCTCCAGCCGCGACCGTGACCCTGTCTAGCTCAGAAGGGACGGTTACGACATGCCCGCAACACGGAACGCCGACGACACTGTCGCTCGAAGCATGGTCGACCGGCTGCTGCGGTCGGCGTGGAAAGCGTTGGTGACCTACGGACTCCTCTGGGTTCCGGGCGGCCCGGTGTGGCCGCAGTACGCCCAGCACGCCGCGGAGTACTGGCCCGTGGCGCACCCGGCCGCGCCGGAGTTGTGGTCATCGGACCCGGTGCCCGTGGGCGCGGGGCCTGTGGGCACCGGGTCCGTGGACGCGGTGTCTGTGGACGCGGTGTCCGTTTCCAGTCGCGGCGATACGCATTCTGGCCATGCGACCTCGAGCGCGTCTTGAACGCGGTGGGGCAGGAGGACGCGCGCGTGAACACGGTGGACGGAACCTCCGAATCCGCGGTCCAGGAGCGCATCGCCCGACTCGAACAGGAATTCGGTGACTTCGACGATCCGGGCAACCCGCTGGGGGCGCAGCAGTTCCTCGCCGCCGACAGCCGTCAGCGGCCGCTGCCCGCCGCCGAGCGGCTGCTGGACTCCTTCGAGCTGAACGCCGAGTTCGTGCCCGGCGAACTGGGCGGCAGACTCGGCCGCCTGGACGTCCTGGCGCGGGTCCTGCGCGCCGTCTTCCGGCGGGACGCGGCACTCGGCCTGGGCTACGGGCTGACCTCGTACCTCGCCGCCGCCGTGGTCTGGGCCGGAGGCAGTACGGCGCAGCGCAGACAGAGCGCCGACGTGCTGCTCGCCGGGGGCCGGATGGCGGGCGCCTATCCCGAGCCGCCGCAGGGCAACGACTTCCTGCGCAACCGGCTCACCGCGACGCCGGACGGCGACGGATATCTCCTCAGCGGCCGCAAGGACGCCCTCAACAACGCCGGCCGGGCCCAGGCCCTGGTGGTCTTCGCGCACACCCCGGACGGGCTGAGCGCCTTTCTCGCGCCGGGACCGACCCGGCCTGGCGGGGGCGCGGCAGGCGGGGACGGCGGAGACGGCGGCCTGGCCGTGCTGCCGCGCCGCCGGACCCTGGGCGTACGCGGCTGCCTCATCCAGGGAGTCGCCTTCGACGGCCACCGGCTGGAGCCGGGCCGGCTGATCGGGGAGCGGGGCGGCGGCGCCCGGCTGACCGAACTGGTCTTCCCGCTCACCCGCAGCGCCGGTCTGTCGATGGCCCTGGGCTGCGCCGACACCGCGCTGCGCACCACGGCCGCCTTCGCGCGCGCCCACCGGTCCCGCAGCCGGGCGTCGCTGCGCTCCTCGCGCACCCGCGGCGCGCTGGTGAACGCCTTCGCCGACCTGCTGGTGTGCGACTGCCTGGCGCTGGTCGCCACGCGGGCGGTGCATCTGCTGCCCCGCGAGAGCGGGACGCTCAGCGCCGTCGCCAAGTATCTGCTGCCGTCCATCCTCAGCGAGACCATGGACGACCTGTCGGTGGTGCTCGGAGCGGAGGCGTACGCCACGAGCGGCAGCTACGGAATCTTCCAGAAGACCACCCGCGATCTGTCGATGATCGGCCTCGGCAGCGCGGGCGCGTCGGCGAGCAGGGCCGTGCTCATCGCCCAGTTGCTGCGGCTGCCCTCGCTGGCCGCGCCGGGGCACGCCGACGAGGTCGCGGGGCTGTTCCGGCCGTTCGACGCGGACCTTCCGTCGTACGGGCTCCAGGACGACGTACGCGCCGCGGACCGGGACTCGCTGCTCGACTCCCTGGAGGAGTCGGCGCGGCAGGCCGCCAGCGGGGCGGCCGGGGAGTTCGGCCCGCTGCTCGCCCAGTCGGCCGCGCTCCTGGTGGACCAGGCGCGCGCGCTGCGCGAGGCCTGCGCCGAACTCGCCGCGCAGCCCGCCGAAGGGCCGGTGAGCCCGCGCGCCTACGCGCTGGCCGAGCGGTACGCGCTGATCGTCGCCGGGGCCGCCTGCCTCGGCGTCTGGCGGCACCGCCCGGCCGGTGGCTTCCTGGCCGATCCGGTCTGGGCGGCCATGGCGCTGGCCCGGATCGCCTGCCGACTGGACAAGTCGGCGCCCCGTACGCCCCCGTCGGGCGAGGACGCGCTCCTCGCCGAGCTGCTGGACCGGTTCGACGACGCCCGCAGCTACGACCTGTACGCGACCGCCATCGGCGGATAGCAGGAGGGACGACGCCGCCATGAGCCTCACCGAAACCCCCGCCGAAACCCCCGCCGAAGTCCCCGCCGAAGTCCCCGCCGTGCCGCGGCCGTTGCGGCACCGCGGGCCCGGACACTCCTGGCACCAGGTGTGCGAGACGCTCGGCGCGTACGGCGCCTGCGTGGTGTACGCGGCGGTGGACGACTGGCTGCCCGCGGACCTCGACGCCGACTGGCTCGCCGCCGACCTGGGCCCGGACCACGCGCGGATGCGGCAGCTGCCCCCCTCCCGGAACCGGGAGCGGTTCGTCGCCGCCCGACTGCTGCTCAAGTCCGCGGCGAGCGCTTGTCTTGGCATCCTGCCCCGAGATCTGGAGCTGGCCTACAAACCCGGTGGCCGCCCGTACCTGCGCGGCATCGACCAGCTGGACGTCAGCCTCAGCCACACCGAAGGACTGCTGGTCGTGGGCCTGTCCCAGGCCGGACGGATCGGCGTCGACACCGAGCCCGCCAGCCGCCGCATGCTCGATCTCGGCACCGAGCTACGCGTCTGCACCCCCCACGAACTGGAGGCACTCGACCAGGTCCCCGAGGACCGGCGGGACCGCGAACTCGTGCGGCTGTGGACGCTGAAGGAGGCCTACAGCAAGGCGATCGGCCAGGGACTGCGGTTCCACTTCACCGAATTCGGCTTCGGACCAGGTCAGGAACGGCCGCGCCTGCTGCGCCCCGACGGAACGCCCGGAATCGGCCAGGAGTGGTCCTTCCACAACTGGCTGGTGGAGGACGCCCACAGCGTCGGCTACCGCGTCAGCGCGGCCCTGCAGGACCCCGGATTCGGCGGCCGACCGGACTCCGGCGGCACTGTCCCGCTGCTTCCGGAGATACGAGAGCCGCACTCCAGCACCAGTTGAGCCGATGCCGAGGAGGTCACCCGACGCTCAACCGAGCACCTGACCGAGGTGCCGACACGAAGGGGGATCGGGTGCAGCGCTATCTCGCAGTCTGGCCGGAATCCGGCGACAGCCGTGTCCGGTTGTTCTGCTTCCACCACGCCGGCGGAGGCGCCCTGAGCTTCGCCGGGTGGCGCCAGCGCGTCGGCGACGACGTGTCCGTACTGCCGGTGCGGCTGCCCGGCCGGGAGACCCTGCGCGCCCAGGACCGGATCACCGACGGCGAGCGGCTGCTGAACGAGCTCGACCGCGACCTCGGGCCGCTGCTCGACGAGCCGTACGCGTTCTACGGGCACAGCCTGGGGGCGCTGGTCGCCTACCGGCTCGCCCAGCGGCGGGTACGGTCCGGGCACCGCCCGCCCCGACTGCTGGCGGTCGGCGCGTGCCCCGCGCCCCAGCTGGACTCGCCGCTGCTGAACACGGCGCTCAGCCCCGACCTCCCCGACGCGGCGCTGATCCAGGCGCTCGGGGACCAGGAGGCCATCCCCGCGCCCCTGCGCGACCGGCCCGGCTGGCTCCGCGGCACCCTGGCCACCCTGCGGGCCGACCTGCTCCTGGCGCGAAGCCTGCGGCGCGGGCCCGTGACACCGCTGCCGTGCCCGCTCGACGCGTACGCGGGAGAGAACGACCCCCTGCTCGGCGACGGCGACGACGTCGCCGCCTGGGAGCACTGCACCACGGCACGTTTCCGGTTCCAGAAGGTCCTCGGCACGCACTTCTTCGTCCGCGACCGCGACGTACCCCATGCGGTGGGCGAGACGCTGCGGTCCGCGACAGTGCCCCAACCGGCCGGCTGACTCACGTTCTTCGAAGGAGATCCGCGTATGGACATCAGCGTCCTCGGCCCGTTCAGGGCCACCCTGGCCGGAACACCGGTACAGCTCACCGCCGTCAAGCCCCGCAAGGTCTTCGCCCTGCTCGCCCTCCAGGCCGGACAGGTCGTGTCGGTCGCCTCGCTGGTCGAGGAGGTCTGGGGCGAGAGCCCGCCGCGCAGCGTCCAGACCACGCTGCAGACGTACATCCTGCAGATCCGCAACGCCATCGCCGCCGCGCTCGACGCGGACAGCACCGGCGCGGGCGCGCACCTGCCCAGCGGCGCCAAGAGCGTGCTCGTCACCGAGCCCGGCGGCGGCTATCTGCTCGACATCCACGGAGGACTGCTCGACGCCCAGGAGTTCGACGCGCTGTCCCTGGCCGGACACCGGGCGCTGCACCACGGCGACTGGGCCGGGGCGTCCTCCTACTTCGGCCGCGCGCTGGCGCTGTGGCAGGGCAGGGCGCTCGTCGACATCCAGTGCGGAGCGCTGCTCGAGGTGGAGGCCACCCGGCTCGACGAGTCGCGGATGAGCGTGCTTCAGCGCCGGATCGAGGCAGACCTGAGGCTGGGCCGCCACCATGAGCTCATCGGCGAGCTCTCCGGGCTCGCCGCCCGGCATCCGTTGCACGAGGCGATGCACGAGCAGCTGATGCTCGCGCTGTACCGAGTGGGGCGCCGCAGCGACGCGTTGGAGGTCTATCAGCAGCTCCGTCGCAGTCTGAACCAGAGCCTCGGACTCGACCCGTCACCCAGCATCGAGCAGCTGCACCGTGCGGTGCTCGACTCCTCGCCGCAGCTTGAGCTGTCCGCCGCGGCGTGATCCGTCCCTACGCCGTACTGCACACCACGCCGTACTGCACACCACGCCGTACTAGCCGTACTTACTGCACGCCGCGGGTCCGCAACTGGCGAGGGCCCACTGACCTGTCAAGGAAGCGAGAGGAACCATCGTGAGCGACATAACCCTGGCCGAGCTCGGTGAGCTGCTGCTCGAGTGCGTCGGTGCCCCGGAGGAGGGCATGGCGCTGGAGGGCGAGAAGGCCCTGGACACCCCGTTTCTGGAGTTCGGCTACGACTCCCTCGCCCTGCTCCAGGTCACGAGTGTGATCAACCGCAGGTACGGCATCGTGCTGGACGACGACGCGGTCGCGGAGGCCGAGACCCCGCGGCTGCTGCTCCAGATGATCAGCGTCGCGCCGCGCGCCGGGGCGGTCCGGTGACCGCTGCGACACCGGCCCCGCGGGTGGTCGTCACCGGCGGTACCAAGGGAATCGGCCGGGCGACGGCGCTTGCCTTCGCCCGGTCCGGCGCCCGGCTCGTGGTCAGTTACGGCCACGACGACGAGGCGGCGAAGGCCCTGGCCGCCGAACTGGACGCGCTGGGCGCCGACGCCGAGACCGTCCAGGCCGACCTGACGACCCGTGACGGGGCGCGGGAGCTGGCACGGGCGGTCACCGACCGGTTCGGGCCCGGCGGCCTCGACGTACTGGTCAACAACCTCGGCGTCGACGGGCACCGGCCGTTCGAGGCGCTGGACGACGCCGAGTGGAACCGGGTGATCGACCACAACACGACATCCGCCTACCTGGTCACCCAGTCCCTCCTGGAGGCGCTCGGCGACGGCGCGTCGGTCGTCAACATCGGCGCGTCGGTGGCGCTGCGCGGCCGCCCCCAGGGCGTCCACTACAGCACGTCCAAGGCCGCGCTGGTCGGGTTCACCCGCGCGCTGGCCAAGGAGCTCGGGCCGCGTGGCGTCCGGGTCAACCTGGTCGCCCCCGGCGTGACCGAGTCCGACTCCGAGCCGGGCGCCGGGCTGCCCCCGCAGCTCGCGGCCAAGCTCGCCGGGCTGACCGCGCTGGGACGGCTGGGCCGCGCCGAGGACGTGGCGGGCGCGGTGCTGTTCCTGGCCGGGGACTCCGCCGCGTACATCACCGGCACCACCATCGAAGTCGACGGAGGAATCTGATGCCCTACGCAGCCATCACCTACCGGGTCAAGCCCGGCCACGAGGACGAGATCGCCGAGATCTTCGACAAGTTCCAGCGCGTCGACACCCCCGACTTCGCGGCGGCGGACGGCGCCCAGGCCGGGCGGCTGCTCGGCACCGCGGTGTTCGTCAAGGACGACGTCGTGGTCCGGGTCATCCACTACGAGGGCGACTTCGCGGCGATCGGCCGCCACATGGCCGCCCAGGCGGGCGTGCACTCGGCGGAGGCCCAGCTGTCGCACCTGCTCGCCGAGCCGCGGGACACCAGCTCGCCGGAGGCGTTCGCCGCGTACTTCCGGAACGCCACCATGCGCGTGGTCTCCCAGCTGACCGTGGACACCCACCCCGTGGGGGCTGCGGCGTCATGACCGAGGTGCTGGTGGTCGCGGCCCTGCTCGGCAGCGGGGTCACCGCCGGGGTGCTGTTCGCCGTCGCGCTGAGCGTGCTGCCCGCGCTGTTCGCGATGGAGACCGGCACCTATGTGTACGCGCACCGGCTGATCGGCCGGAACTGGGACCCCACGATGCCGGTGATCGTGCTGAGCAGCACGCTGGTCGCCGGGGCGCTGGCGGTGGCGGCCAGCGGCCCCAGCCGTCTGCTCTTCGCGGTCGGCGCGGTGCTGCTGCTCGGCGTGTCCGGGGTGTCCCACCTGTGCAACGTGCCGATCAACCGCCGGGTCAAGTCGATCGCCGACCCGGCGGACATCCCGGCGGACTGGGAGGACCCACGCCCCCTGTGGCGCCGCTACCACTACCTGCGCACCGCCCTGGCCGTGCTGGCGCTGGGCGTCATCGCGGCGGCCGTGACGGTGATGTGAGGGGCAGCACCGTCACGGGGCGCGGCGGGCGCGCGCGGGCGCGGGGCCAGGGGGATTCCCTTCCGGCCCCGCGCGCTGCCGCGCGGCCCAGGCCGGGCAGTCCCTCCAGGCGTTCATGCAGGACATGATCGCGCGCGAGACCGCCCGTCCGGCCTGGGCGGAGATCACCGAGCGCCTGGAGCGTGAAGCCACCGC
Source organism: Streptomyces sp. O3 (assembly GCF_054788135.1). NCBI lineage: Bacteria > Bacillati > Actinomycetota > Actinomycetes > Kitasatosporales > Streptomycetaceae > Streptomyces > Streptomyces sp. O3. The sequence continues at coordinate 65,781 of NZ_JBTVYK010000036.1, read as the reverse complement.
GGACTTCACCACCGATGATGTTCTGGCCGCCATCGACGAAGGCCGGCAGGGCCGTTGATCGTCGTTGACTGCTCGGCCCTGGTCACGTATCTCACGCACCACGGCACTACGGGAACGGCGGTACGCAAGCGCCTCCACGGCGCGGCCGACGTCTACGCCCCCACTCTGCTGGACTACGAGAGCAGCGGCGGCCGTGGGGTTTCAACTTTCAGAGTTCTTCCAGTACGGCGGGCACTCCACCCCCTGTGACCTGGGCAGGTTGTGTTCAAGGTTTTTCCGCCTGGACGGAACCTCGTCGTCGATGCTGGGGTTGGCGTCCAGATCTTCGCGGATGGGGACGTAGATCAGCACGTGCTGACCCTTCTGGTATGACCTGTCGACATCCACGATGGCCGGGTCAACGAGATCGAGCTGGATCCGCCCGGCACCGTGTGCGGGCTTGAACCATTCCGTCACATCCAGCGTGACCAGGACCCTCCCCCGGTCAGACGGTTCCCGTACCTTGACGATATCGCCCTCAACGATCATGCGGGCGCAGGCGATGGCCTCTGTTTCGCTCTGCGCTTCCGCCATCGCGTCGCCACCCTCGCTGCCGTCGGTTGCCCTGCCGCTCAAGACGATGCCCAGCACGACAGCGGCAACCACGGCCACCGCCGCGAGCGGCCCGGTGTGCCGCCACCACACCGTGGGTGCCGCCGCCCGTGCCTCGGGCCCCCGGCGGGCGGCCTCGTCGCCTATGACCCGGAGAGCGAGTCGCAGCCGTTCTTCCTCGCCGAGAGTCGGCTCCCGCTCATCGTGTGTCATGTCAGATCGCCTCCATATCGCCCAGCTCCGTACGCAACGCCGCGACAGCCGCGTGTATCCGGCTCTTGACCGTCCCCTCGGGCACCCCCAGCAACTCGGCGATACCGGACACCGGCAGGTCCGTGTAGTAGCGCAGGACCAGCGCCTGGCGCTGAAGCGGCGTCAGGCGCTCCAGCCCACCGGCCACGGTCAGTGCCAGGTCACGGTGCTCCTGGGGGTGCTCCGCAGGGCGCAGGGACCAACGGGCGGCCAGCCGGGCCCGCAACCGCGTGTCTTTGGCCCGTCCCCGGTGCCAGTCGGCAGCGACCCGTGAGGCCACCACCGCGACCCAGGCTGATACGTCACGGATCTCCGGCTGGCCGGGGTCCGCTTGGGCCTCAAGGAACTTCAGCCTCACCTGCTGTACACCGTCGTCGAGATCCTGCCAGGGCATCCCGCACATCAGCAGCACGGCACGGATACGCCCGCTGTCCCTGGCCACCGTGGGAGGAATCTCCCTGGCGGTCCTTCTTCGCTCTCGCCATCGCACCATCCGGTGTTCCCCTTCGCCTCGTTCCCTTCCATGACGAAGCCGCCCCCGGAAACGTTCGGTCCGGGGACGGCTCTGTTACTGCGTCGTGCGCGGGTCAGTCGCAGGGGGCGGGCTCGCCGAACTGTTCCTTCTCCACCGGCTTGGCCGCCTCGAGTTCGGCCACCAGCCTGTCTACGCTCTGCCCGGCCAGGCGTTCCTCCAGACCGGCATTGGGGTCGTCCTCGGTCGCCGCGGCCACGGAGAGAGGCGCCTTACCAGTCTTGGTGACCTTGTGGATGCTGCCTTCGTTCTCGCCATTGCCGATGACCCCGTTGTCGTAGGGGATCTCCGAGCCTTCCCCGAGGCCGAACCATCCAGCGGGCTGCTTCTCGTCTCCTTCGGGGCACTGGGCCTCCTCCCACACGATGGCCATGATGTAGGAGTGGCCCTTCTCCAGGCGCGGGGAGTCCGCCACGGCCATCTTCTGGCGGTTGTTCACGTCGTCGTTCTTGAACTGCCACCCCAGGGTGGGGTACTCCCAGGCCTTCGGCGCGGCCTGGGGGGCTCCGTCGCGTGACCAGAGCACCTTGTCGACCTTGAGGTTCACGTTCCGTCCGATGAGCCCCTCACCCCGATCGATCTCCGCTTTGTCCGGGGCGACTTCCCGTTCGGAGGCAGCGGACACGATCACGACGTGGTCGGCGTAAGTCACCCAGTCCTCAGCGGTCTGGTTGGGCAGTCGGTCCGATCCTTCGGCAAGAAGAATGTCTTGACCGACGGCGGCCTGTGCTGTCTGGCCTGAGTCGTTCGTGACGGTGAGGACGGTGGCCGCCACGGCGGCAGCCACTACAGCCCCTACCGCGGCGCTGGTGATACGGGTACGGCGTTGCACGGTCGTCTCCTTCGCCTCGCTCGTTTACGTAACGACGGGGGCGGCCGGGAAAACGTTCGGTCCCTGTCAGCCCTTCGCCGTCGCCGTTCCCGGTCAGTAGGTGCGGTTGATGTTGCCCTTGTTGTTGGAGCCCAGACCCTGGTCAGTCCCCACGGGAGTCTTCATACAGCCCAGCGCCTTGTCCGTCTTGCTCTTCCTCGGGTACGCCTGGTCGCCGTGCAACAGGCCGACCGCGTGCCCGGTCTCGTGGCACACCATGCCCCGCGTGTACTGCGGTCTGATGCGTATGTACTGCTGGTCGCACTTGGTGGAGTTCGCGGCGTCGTTGCACCAGGTGACGCCGTCCGCGTTACGGGGGAGCTTCGACGAGCTCTCCTGGTAGATGATGTCCGTCTCGGCAGAACCGGAAAACGACGGCGACGAGTCATAGCTGACCTTGAAGTCGGTCGGCTGGAAGTCGTACTTCATGCTCCTGCGGACGTCGGCCTTGTCGGCGGACTCCAGCTTCATCGGATCTTTGCTGTCCATGTAGTAGGTCAGCGTCGCGTTGTCGGTGCGGCACGTGATCCGACCGTCCCCGCCCTCAGGGTCGTCACGGCACAGCCCTGACGCGTACTTGGTGGGGAACATGTTGTCGGTCACGATCGCGGCCCACGCCACTGTGGCACCTACCCCGACGGTCAGCGCTATCCCGCCGACGGCGAGGACACGGGCCGTTCTACGGCGTGCGGTACTGGATTTAGCGGGCATGAACGCTTCCCCTTCGTGGTGGTCAAGCACGGTGCGGGTCAGACACAGAGAGACGAGCCGGTGGCCGTCGGGAGTATGGAAAGCCTCCAACGCTGGGGGCGGGACACGGAAACTGCGCTGGCCGCCCGCCAGATCCCCCCTCGTGCCGCACTCATCAGGCGTCGGATCTGAACCTGTGGGCGCGGCAGACACAATAGGCGCATATGTTCTAACAGGCGGGGAAAGTGCCGCTGTTCAGATGAGGTTGACGCAAATCGTATAGTGGGACGGAAGGTTGCCGGAGTGTCAAGGAGTCGGTAAGTGCCGCGTGTTTTCTGTGCGTTCCCTGTGGAGACAGGCAAGGAATCGGGAACACCTGCCGCGAAGCGGAGGGGCTGATTCTGCACGCTGCCCCGAACACCCCGACGCGTAATATGCCCGAGCGGCCCCTGGTGCCTCCGAGGCTGCTGTTGATCAGAAGCTCATGGGGTTCTCGTCCAGGATGCAGCGGACGTGCGGGCCGCCGACGCGGCCGCGGATGATGTGCGGCTGGCGCTGGCGTCCGTGGAAGAAGCGGCGGGTCTCGGCCGCGAGTTCGACCTGGTTCCGGGCCCGGTGTTGTTTAGGCAGGCTGTGCTTCAGGTCGGCGTTGACCAGCTCGTCGGGGGTCTGGCTCGGGCGAGTGCGGAGTCAGGACGCGCGGCTCGACGTCGTCGGGGTGGGCGGCGAGCCGGTCCAGGAAGCGGCGTATCTTCGCCGCACCACGGTGTCTTCCCTGAGTTTGAACGTACACCAATATGGTGTATACGCTAGCAATTGGTACATGTCCATGAAGCGCGCCAACGTCTACGCGGATCCCGAAGACCTCGCGATCGTCAAGGAGGCCGCGAAGCGGCGGGGCGTCAGCAAAGCCGAGATCATCCGCCAGGGCATTCATCTCGCGGCGATGGCCAACCGTGTCTGGGACGAGCCTCTTTTCTCCCGCACCTTCGAGGGGTCCGGCCGTACGCCCGGCAAGGGTGAGGTGCGGGACGCCGTCGCCGACGCCGTGCGTCGAGAGGCCGAAGCCGGGTCCGGGGCCGGGTCCGTCGTGTGATCGTCGTCGTCGCGGACACGTCCGGGCTCTTGGCGGCGCTCGACTCCGCGCACCCTGAGCACCGGGTGGCGAGCGAGGTGATCGTGGCTGCCGGGCTGCTGGTCATGTCGCCTTTGCTGCTCGCCGAGTTCGATCACGTCGCCACTCGTGAGATCGGTCGTGACGCGGCACTCAGCGCTGTCGACGACATCCGGCGCTGGATGCGCCGGGGCCGGATCGTCGTCCCCGAGGTCACGGAGGACCACGTGGGGGCGGCCCGGTCCGTGCGCGCCCGGTATCGGGATCTCGACCTGGACCTGGCGGACGCCGTGAACGTGGCCCTCGCCGGCGACTACGACACCGACGCCGTTCTCACTGTCGACCGCCGTGACTTCCGAGCCGTACGCCCGCTCGGCCGGTACAAGGCGCTGCGGGTGCTGCCCGACGATCTGCCGCTCTGACCGCGCCCGCCCCGGAGTCTCCTTCCGGCCTCGCGCGCTGCGCTGCGTTGTGCTGTGTGTGCTCTCACGCGCGTGCGCGGTGGTGCGGCCTCGTATCCGGGGTCTTGAGCGTGGCGGTGCGGTGCGCGTCCGGCTGGTTGAATCGAGGCTGGGGCACCGGGTCACACCTTCTTGACGACGGTGGTGTCCGGCACCAGCTTCTCCAGGTCGTCCACATCCGAGGTGAAGACGGTGACCTGGCCTTTCCGCTGTCGCGCGATGACCGCGAGTACCGCGTCGATCGCGTACTTGTGGCCGTGCAAGCCGGCGTCAGCCAGGAGCCGCCGGGCTTGGCGGGCCTCGTCTTTGCCGACATCGGCGACGTGAAGCCGGGAGAGTGCCCAGTCCCATCGCTGTTCGGTGGTTCTGCCGTCGTACGCCTCGACCAGTGTCATCGGAGAGGTCACCACCTCGGCCTCGCCGCTGGCCGCGAGGTCTAGCCAGGCGATCATCCGCCGGTCGCCGCGTACGGCCAGGGACAGGGCTTCGCAGTCGAGTACGAAGACGCGCAGGGGGCGGCCCTGACCGTGCTGGCCGGTCCGCTTGGTCACGCGGCTGCCTCTCCTGTCTCTCTTGCCTTGTGCCTTCGCGCCGCCCGTCGGCGGTCGTGCTCGGAGTCGAGATCCTCAAGCTCTCCGAGCGCGGTGGCCCGTTCGGCTTCGGTGACCGGACCGTGTTCTTCCTGTAGCCACTCGACCAGTTCCAGCAGCCGGTCCCGGTCGCGCTTGAACCGCAGAGCCTCGGTGACGTACGCCGAGAGCCCCCGCTCTGCCGCGTCCGCGCGGATCTCGTCGAGCAGATCTTCGGGAATCGTCACGGTCACTTTCTTAGTTGCCATACTAGAGACCATACTCTTGGTGTTGAAACCCTTACCAGCTGATGTGGTCAGCTCGCCGCCGATCGCGTTCAGGTACGCGGCCATCGTCGAGGTTGGCCGTCAGGTCGGCCATAGTGCCGAGCTTCGTCTGTCCTGCCCTTCCCTCTTCTCCTGCGTCAGGGTCTCAAGATAGGCCGCTTATGGCGTGCCTCTGATCGGAAGGCGGTGCGCCTCGCGGTGCTGGCAGCGGGTGGGAAGATGCAGCCTGGCGGGACTCCTGGTGTGATCTGGCGGTCTGGCTGGCCCCTGGCTATATGGCGCCGCAACGCCGGTTGGGGTCTATCAGTTGAACGGTCAGAGGTGGTTTCTCCGAGCAGTTTGTGTAGTGACGCTACACTCATGTAGGGTCACTACACAGCACCGTGCGAGTACTCCGCCTCCCCGCCTCGGAGAGGAGCGGACATGACGGACCGGGCAGAGGAGGTGCAGCGCGTGCTTGATGCTATCGACGCCGTCGCGGTGAACGAGCCTCCGGCCGTGCGCGCACAGCAGTTGACGAAGCTGATGAGTGAGGCGCGTACGCGGATGCGGGCGCGGCGTCGGGCAGCAGTGCTTGAGATGCACCAGAGCGGCATGACGTACCGGCAAATCGGCGCTGAACTCGACATCAGCTTCGGTCGCGTCCGACAGATCCTTGCCGAGGAGGTCAGTACCGGCACCTGAGGATCAACAGACGGCCGAGCTGTCTGATCGGCCGTATAGCTTAGCCGTTCAGCTGCGGATCGCGGTTCTCCAGAGACCGCCCGCCTCCTTCACCTCCTAGGACTGCCTTTGCACCACCATCCCGGCGCGGTTTCGTGCTGCGCTGAAGCGTTATGCCCGCACGCGGCCCCAGCGTCGGCGTGGGGCGCGGTGCCGCGCGCGTCGCAGGAAGTGGTCACCACGGACGCCCGGCACGCCACGCCCCGCCAGTGGCTGCGTGCCATCGACTGGCTGGTCGGTGCCGGGCTGCATCCTCGCGCCAACACGACCACCCTCGCCGTGGCTCGCGACCTCGCCGGGCGGATGGACTACGAGCGCGGTCTGGTCCTGTACGACCTTGAGCGCACCGCGGCCCGACTCGGTATCTCCCAGGCCACGTTGAAGCGGCACGTGCGAGTGCTACGCGAGCTCGGCGCGCTCGCCTGGCACCGGCACGGCACTCGCCGCAACCTGCATCTGCCCGGCCGGAAGTACGCCGGTACGGCCACCATCTACGCCGCCACCATCCCGCCCGTGTACGACGCGGCCATGGGGCACCGGCTGTCAGGCCACGGGTACGAGGCACGGGTCGTCGGCGTCACCGAAGCCGGGTGCCGAGACGCCGTGGAAACCGCACGGGCCGCGGCCCGCCCCGCAGCCAACCCGCCTGCGGGAACGTCCCGTTCACGACACCGTGAGCCCCATTCCCCTACCCGCCACCCCCATGCGCGGAAAGCTGAGGTGAGCGGGGAGTTGAACGACACTCCGCGCAAGCGCGCGCCGCGACGCCGTACCCGGAAAGCCACTCCATGGCGCTCCCCACTCCAGGCCGCCCGCGACATCCAGATCGCCCGCCAGGTCCGGCCCCTGGTCACCTGGACCCAACGCGAGGGCCTGCGACGCCTTGCCTATGCGCTCCGCCCCCTGATCGACGCGGGTTTGGACGTCCACGGCATCGCCGCCGAACTCCACGCCTGGCACCTCACCTGGCACCCCGCACAACCGGCCGCGTACATCACGGCGACGCTGCGGCACCGCGCCAAGCGGGACGCCCAAGCGCCCCTCCCAGCGGCCTCCGTGGCACCCACCACCACGTTCCAGGACGCGATAGCCGAGATCGTCAACCGGGAGGCGCGAGATGCTGAGACGTCCGACAGGACGATCACAGTCAGCGGAGACGGCCACGCCGGATTGGAGCAGCTGAGCCGGACCGAGGTCATCGACCTACGGTCCGCAGCCGCCGCCGATCCCGGCCTCGTCCTCACGGCCATCGAGAACCTCGGTGAACCCCAAGCCCGACGGCTGTACACGAATCGGCTCGTCGACACCGTGCTCCTACGGGAGTACGGCGGACACAACATCGTCGTCCAGGGATAGAGAGGCTGTCAGCGGCGCGGGCGGGCGACCAGTCGGACGTCGGGGCCGGACCGCGCTACGTCGAGAAGGTCGCACCGGCGGATATCGGCCATCGTCTCGATGGCACCGCCTTCGAGCCCACTCTTACCCCGGCCAAGGAGCGCGGGCGCAACGTAGGCGATGATGCGGTCAACCAGCCCGGCGGACACGAAGGACGCGGCGAGAGTGGGCCCGCCCTCAAGGAACAGGCCGCGTACTTCACGCTCGTGTAGGGCGCGTAGCAGCGCCTCCACGTCCAGGCCGGGACCCTGCTTGGCACGGGGGAGCCGAGCCAGGGTGGCCACACCGTCCAGGTGGGATGCGTCGGCGTCCTCAGCGACGGCGATGATCGTGGGTGCGGCGTCATCGAGAACACGGGCCCCGACCGGGGTACGGGCGTTTGTATCGACGATCACGCGCCATGGCTGCTGCTCCACGGGCAGAGTGACCTTCAGATTGGGGTCGTCCTGCACTGAGCGGACCGCAAGATGCGGATTGTCGGCCTGCTGAGTGCCGGACCCGACCACGGTTGCGTGGCACGCGGCACGCAGGGCGTGGACCTCTGTGCGGGATTCGGGGCTGGTGATCCACTGGCTCGTGCCGTCCGATGCGGCGATCCGCCCGTCCAGAGTGGCCGCGTACTTGTACACGACGTACGGGCGTTCCTCGGCCGTGTGCCACTCGTCGACGCCGACCAGCTCGCTGATGTGCATTGATCCCCTCCACGGTGGTTGTTACCGCGGAGCCTAGTCACACGGTTGCGATCGCCTCTGACAGTTCACGCACCATCGGTGTGCGCCGCCATGGAGCCAAGACGGTGATGACCTTCCGCAGCTCCGATCTGGTGCGCCGTGATTCGGTCTCACGGGTGATCTCCAGGGCCTCCAGCGCGGTGCCGCAGGCCGCGTCCGGACAGCGGTTAGCGGCGTACGCGTTGGCGAGCCGTGCCAGGTGCAGGCCCCGTTCGCGCTGGTAGGCGTCGGGCCAGTCGAGCAGAGCCTTCTGGTAGGTAGCCACGGCCTTGTCCGGTTTGCCCAGGCGCATGTTCACCGCCGCCCGTTGAGCGTCGGCGTAAGAGACCACGCAGTAGCCGCCAAGGTCGTCGGTGGGAGCATCCCGCTCGTTCACGATGAGGCCGTACGCCGCGTCGAGGGCGCGGAACGCCGCAGCGTCCTCCTTGGCGAGGGAGTGACCGTGCGCTTGTTGCAGGTAGGCGGAGCCTCGGACGCGTGCCGGTACATCACCGCGGACACGCAGCGCGGCAGAGGCGAGTCCAATGGCCCGCTGTTCTTGCATCAGGCCCACCGATTGCTGCGCCTTGCGCATCAGAATGAATGCCTGCCTCAGCGGGTCGTCCGCCTCCTGCGCCCATTCCATGGCGCGGTCGGACCACCACAGCCCCGTGTCGACCTGTCCGAGGTCCTCATGGAGCCATCCCGCGAACTCAGCCCACTCCGCCGCCGCTTGAAGCAGCTGGGAGTGCAGATTTCCCTTGGCGACGGGGAGGAGCTGCCGCTGGATGACGGCGAGGTGGTCACGTACTGCGCCTATGACACAGCACGGACCGTACAGGCTGTCAGATTGTACGAGTGTGGCGCGCAGGCTGCGGAGGTGGCCGACGACGGCGGGGTTCACGGGGCGTTCACGCGTACCCGTTCCCGCGGCTACGCCGAGACTGACCGCTGCGCCAAGTAACTGACGTCGGCTGGCCGAAGAGCCCAGCTCCGCATGGTGTGTGGGCTCGTCGGCCAGCCCGACAGCAGAGCGACGGAGGCCGAGACGCTCGGCGACCATGGCGAGGACGTCCATGTCCCGTGCGGACTGGCGGCCACGTTCCAAGCGGCTGATAGTCGACTGACTGAATCCGCACACGTCAGCGAGTTGCTCTTGGGTCCACCCACGTTCGCGCCGGGCGGCTGCGATGGCTTCGCCGGTGGTGTGCTGGTGTGGTGACTGCGCCATATCCGGTCCCAGGTGCGACGACGGGGGTGCCGAAGGGGTACCCACGGTAGCGGGCCGAGTCGCATGCGTATTCAGGTTCCGCATATCCGCAGCGCGTGCCGCATGCGCCTGGGGCGGCTCGGCGGGTTCTGCGTTTGTCTGGGCACACCAGAGCCGAGACCAGCGGGGAGCCGCACATGACCACCACCCCCGAAACCAGAACCTCAACGTCCCCCAGAGCCATGGTCGAGATCATCGCCGAGGGCCTGGACGCGACGGGCGTCCTGCCCCCATACGAACGCTTGGTTGAACTCGACGAGTTGCTGCGTGCGGAGCTGCGCCGCCTCGTGCCGATCGTGCAGCAGCGGACCGACAAGCTGTATCGCGGTGGCCCGCAGTGGTATGGCCAGCAGCGTGTTCTCGACGGCGCGCGGCACGCTCTCATGAACGGCCTGGGGGCGGGACTGCGGTCGGCCGCGCTACAGGTTCACAGCCTGGCACGGTACGCGCGCTGGCTGGCCGAGTACGCGGAGGTACAGCCGTGATCTGCCGCCGCTGCGACCACGCCATCAAACCCGGCGAGGCATACACCCGCTGCGTTCACGACCGGGCCACAGGGGGCACGTTCGTCCAGCAGCTTCGATTTCGCGAGAGGCCGCGATGAGCCCCCCAGGCGGACGGGGTCTCCGTGTCGGTGCCAGATACCGAGCCGCCCGCACCCTCCCGTCCCGCCCTCCTGGCGGGGACCACTCCCACGATCCACGCCGCGCCCCTGGGTGGGCGCAAAGCCCATCAGACCGAGCACGATCCGGCCCGCCGACGCTGAGGAGATCCCAGCCGTGAACACTCCGGAAGTACGCCGCCGGTTCCTGCCATTACTGACCGAGTGGCAGTTCAGCGGCCTCAAGCCTGAGCTGGCCGACGTCGTCGAGTACCGCAAGTCCGGCCTGTCCCTGAACCATGTGGTCGGCTGCCCGCTGGACTGCGGGTACTGCATTCGCCACCTGGAGCGCTACGCCAATTTCGGGATGAAGACACCGCGGGCGGTCATGCCGGACGACCAAGCGGTGAAGGCTCTCATTGGCCACCGGTACTTCCGGCCGCACGTCACTCCGGTCCAGGTCTTCAACAAGGCCACCGACCCGATGCTGCCGGTCGTCAAACCGCACACGTTCAACACGCTGCGCCTCCTGGACGAGCAGGGTCTGACCAACCACGTCCTCGTCATCACCCGATGGCGCGTCGATCCAGAAGACTGCGCTGCCCTCAACTCCTTCCGGAACATCCGGGTGACGGTGCTGGTGACCTACTCCGGCATCGACCACCCCGGCATCGAACCGGTGGACTCCCGGATCGCCGCGACCAGTCTCAAGACCCTGCGTCAGCACGCCGTGCGGTACCGCACGGTCCTGTACTGGCGGCCGATCGTGCCGGGCTTGAACGACACCGACGTCCACCTGGGCAACGCCAAGACCCTGTCCGAGGACGCGCACGCGACGGTGTTCACCGGCTTGTTCTTCCGCGACGAGATCGCCGCCTACTACCGCGACAACGGCCTCCCGGCGCCGTACACGAACACCGCGCGGCGGAAGATCCTGCCGCAGGAGCTGGAGGCCCGGATCCTGGACCTGTTCCGCAGACCGTCCGACAGTGAGGAGCCGTGGGGGCCGCTGTTCCGTAAGACGTCCTGTGCGGTCGCCTACGCGCACGGCCTGGCTGACTATAACGGGCACTACGGCATCAAGGAGTTGTGCGACATCTGTCCCAAGCGGCAGGTCGATCTCTGCGCGGCGGCGTGGAAGGCCCCGGCCTTCGCGGATGCTGACCGGCTCGCGACGGAACTGGGGGCAACCGGGCCCGTGGAGATCACCGATCGGGCGATCCTCACCGAGGGCCTGTCCGAACAGCCCCGCTACTACATGCAGCACGGCTACGGTTTCCAGGTCCACGACCGTGCCCATCCCCACCGCCAGCGTCGTCACGGCCGCGCCGAGATCGGCTGGAACGGCGAGAACGGAACCCCGACGCCGTGAACTTCACCACCTGGCCTTGCCCCTTCTACGTTGTCGATGTCGAAGGGAACGGCGCCAGCCCGCCCGACCTGGTGGAAGTCGCCGCTGTCCCGTTCGCCGACGGTCAGCCCGTGTCCGGTTCGGCCCGGTCGTGGCTGATCCGGCCACCCGTGCCGATCCCGGACAGGATCTCCCGTATCCACGGCATCACGAACGCCATGGTGGCCGACGCGCCCACCTGGGGGCAGGCCGCCGACGAGGTCGCCGACGTGCTGGACGGGGCGTGGATCGCCGCGCACTCCGCCAGCGTCGAGTACGGCGTCCTGACTCGCCACCTGCCCGCCTGGCGGCCTCTCGGGGTGCTCGACACCCTCCGTCTGGCGAAGGCCACGTTCACTGGGCACAAAGGCTTCGGCCTGGACGCTCTCCTCACACACACCGGTATCGACCTGGACGGGGTCACCGGGGCTCGGCACCGCGCCGGATACGACGCCCACGCCACCGCCCTCCTGCTGGGCCGCCTCGCCGTCCACTACGACAGCTTCGAGGCCCTGGCCGCCCGCGCGGTCCCGCCGGGCATGCCCGGCCAGCCCACCGCACCCGAATCCGAGGAGCGGACTCTGTGGTAGCCACCCCGTCCGACCGTGTCTGGGACGAGCCTCTTTTCTCCCGCACCTTCGAGGGGTCCGGCCGTACGCCCGGCAAGGGTGAGGTGCGGGACGCCGTCGCTGACGCCGTGCGTCGAGAGACCGGGGCCGGGTCCGGGGCCGGGTCCGTCGTGTGATCGTCGTCCCCGAGGTCACGGGGGACCACCTGGGGGCGGCCCGGTCCGTGCGCGCCCGGTACCGGGATCTCGACCTGGACTTGGCGGACGCCGTGAACGTGGCCCTCGCCGGCGACTACGACACCGACGCCGTTCTCACTGTCGACCGCCGTGACTTCCGAGCCGTACGGCCGCTCGGCCGGTACAAGGCGTTTCGGGTGCTGCCCGACGACCTGCCGCTCTGACCGCGCCCGCCCCGGAGTCTCCTTCCGGCCTCGCGCGCTGCGCTGCGTTGTGCTGTGTGTGCTCTCACGCGCGTGCGCGGTGGTGCGGCCTCGTATCCGGGGCCTTGGGTGCGGCGTTGCGAGCTCGCCGCAGGACGGGCTTCGCCGACTGTGTGCGCATCAGCAGCAGGCAGCAGCCGACGCCCGCGCCGATGCCGAGGAAGCGCCAGCGGGCCACCGCGTCATGCCACCCCGCATCGGTGGGACTGACGAAGAGCGCCGCGTCCTGGGGCAGCGCGAGCAGGACCGCCAGGAGTACCGCGAGCCCAGGCGCGGCCAGTGTGCTGCCTGACTGGCCGCCCGTGACCCGAAGGCCGAGCAGGGCGAGCAGCACCGTGAGCAGCGCGAGGGTGCTCGTTTCCTGGGCCAGCGCCGCGATCGGCAACGATTGGCGGTCGGACATCGCTGTGCGGGTCAGGCTCGCCGCGACGCCCCAGCCTCCGGTCAGGACCAGGAAACCCGCGGCTAGCCGGATGGCGCGTCGAGCGCGGCAGGTGACGGGGGCGACCGTTGTGCTGCGCGCTGCGGGATCGTCGAACAGGAAAGCCAGGCCGATGACGCCGAACACCGCGGAGACTCGCAGGAGTACCGCGGCGGCTTCGACCCCCGGACGCGTTGAGGACACGAGGGGAACGGCGGCCACTACGACGGCGCAGACGGCCCCGCAGAGCAGCGGCAGGGTGCGTGCGGCCCGCAGCTCCGGGCGTACCAGGGAGGGCAGCACCCGTGCCGGCCTCAGCATGGCGCGGTTCCTTCCGCGGCGGCTCGCGGGGCGGGGCCGCCGAGGATCTCGGCGGCCTGTTCGAGGCTGGTGTCGGCGTCGGTGAGCGTGCGCCACGACTGCTTGATCTCCGACGCGGTCCGGGTCGTGGGCTGGTCGATGAGGGCGAGTGCCAGATCGACCGCGTTGCGGTCCACGACCAAGCCGACGTTGGCGTTCAACGGGGAGAAGGTGGTCAGCCCGCCGTAACTGCGGGAGGCGTGGGAGCGCAGGGCGGACTTCGTCTCGGGGGTTGCCTGCGCCGCCAGCCAGAGGACGACGACTCCTCGGGCGCCGCACACCTTCGTCACGGCGGTGGCGGTGGCGGGGTCACCGGCGACGGCGCGATGGGCGAAGGCCGCGGCGAAACCGATGGTGGCGGTGTGCGCGCTGTCGCTTCCCTGGCCCCATTCGGTTCCCGCGACCACCGCGTCCGGGGTGCGGGCGTTCTGGTCGTCCGCGGCCCACCGGTTCACGGGCGCGGGCGGCACCACGCCCCCGGACGCGAAGACCGCCGGGTCGATGTGCTGTCGTACGAAGTAGTGGCCGCTCCGTGCCGAAGAGGGCAGGCGGTCGAGGATGCGATCGGCGACTTCGGACCACTGTGCGCGCCGGTCGATGAACTCGGGGAAGGCGCAGTAGGTCACCGCCCTGATGGTTGAGCACTCTTGCACGGCGGCGGGTTCCGTCGCGGCCGTGTCCCGAGCCGTGGCCACCGCGTTCGGCAGCGGACGTAACTGTCCTGCGGCGGTGGCCACGACGCTCACCAGAGCCGCCGCCAGCGCCGCCTGGACGAGCCGTCCGCGCAACCCGGCGCGCAGCAGCGAAAGGACGCCCAAGGCAGCGGTCACGCCAAGGAGGTACGCGAGATGCAGGCCAGCGGGGCGGTACAGCAGGTTGCTGGGGAGCGGGGGCAGGAACTCGTCCTCGAAGGCGATCGGCGCCAGCCAGCGCCATCGCGCGGAGCCGTTCAGAGCACCGGCCACGGTGAGCACGCCAAGCGCGGCGAGGACGAGGAGCCCGGCGGCGACGGAGGAAGCGAAGCGGGCCAGGCACACGGCGAGCACCCCGGCCAAGAGGACCACGAGCGGCCCGGTGGCCATCTCGCCCACGCTCGGCCCGCCGACGGCTCCGGGCTGAGCGGCGAGGTATCCGATCCGGGCACCGGCCAGGGCCCCGGCAACGGCTGCGGCGGGGAGCACGGACAGCAGATGGGCGGTGGTCCGCCGCCACGGTGCCACCACCAGAACGCTGTACGCCTCCGCGGTTCCGTCCCGCGCGGGGCGCAGGACGGAGAGGTGGACGGCGAGGAACGTGCCGACGGCCAGGAAGAGCAGCGGGACCTGCCCGAATCGGGCCTCGTCATGCAGTACGGGGTAGCGGTCCGAGGATGTGGCGGCGGTGTGGATCCATTGGGCCGCGTACGCGGCGAGAGCGGCCAGCAGCGCTGGGTGCCGAAGAAGCCGACGCGTCTCGAAGAGGGTGAGGGCCAGGACGGACATGGTCGTCGGCCGTGCGACCCGAGGCCGCGCCGCGCCCCGTGCGGGGGTGGCGTCCGAGCGCGTGGTGGTCGTCATGCCGCGGGTACCTCCTGGCTGAACTCGGGCACCGTGTCGAGGAGGAGGAGATAGCCGTCTTCGAGGGTCGGGGGCGCCAGTTCGGCCCCGGCGGGCGGGGTGCCGATGTTGCGGTAGGCGCCGCGGCCCGTGAGCCAGCCCGCGATCGCCTGCGGGCTGCGCTGCCGGCTCAGCCAGACCCTGCCCTCCGCTACCTTGCTCAGTTCCTCTGGCGCTCCGTTGAACTTCAGCGATCCGTGGTCGAGGACGACGACCCGACCGCACAGCGCGGTGACGTCTTCGGTCTGGTGTGTGGAGAGCAGGACGGTGCGGTCGGCGCCCAGGTCGGCTACCAGCTCACGGAATCGCAGCCGCTGCTCGGGGTCAAGACCGACCGTGGGCTCGTCCAGGACCAGCAGTCGTGGATTCCCCAGCAGCGACGCGGCCAGGGCCAGACGCTGACGCATGCCGCCGGAGAGCGATTTGGTCTTCTTGCCCCTTTCATCGCTCAGGCCGACCGCGGACAGCACCCTTCGTACCTCCTGGTGCCGTTCCCGGCGGTCGGTGATCTCTCGGAGGATGGCGACGTAGTCGACGAACTCGAAGGCGGTGAAGTGCGGGTGGAAGCCCGGCGACTGCGGGAGATAGCCGAGCCGGCGCCGGATCTCCGTACGCTGCTGCGCCTGGCGGGGGTCGAGTCCCAGTACCTCGATCTCGCCGCTGTCCGGGGGCAACGCCGTGGCCAGGACGCGCAGCAGCGTCGTCTTGCCTGCCCCGTTGGGGCCGAGGAGCCCGGTGATGCCTGGCTGAAAGGCCATGGAGACGTTGTTCACGGCCAAGGTGCTGCGGTACCGGACCGTCAGGTCGCGGACGGCCACGGAGGACGTAGCAGTGGTCATCGGCGGGTCACCTTTTCCACATCGAAGTCGGATCGGAGCACGGCCATCACGGCTACGGAGGCCAGGAGGACACCCGCGACGGCCGCCTGCCCCCCAGCGGAGGCGACTGCCTGCGCCTGCTGCGTGAGCGCGAGAGCGACCAGCCAGCCGACACCGGTCACACCGGCGGCCGCCACCCGGTCCAGGCGCGCGGACAGGGCGATGGTCAGGGCCGTCAGGGCGCAGGAGGGCAGTAACCAGCTGAAGGCCGCGAGCCCCAGCCGGGGGAGCGCGAGGGCAGCGGCGGCGGACAGCGGCACGCAGGTGCCCAGCACCACGGCGGAACGAGTGAGGACCAGGCGGAGCGAGCTCATCGGGGCGACCAGACCGATGTCATGAGCCGGATCCCACCGGCGGCCGAAGGACAGGGCGACGCCCGCGACCGGCAGCAGCGGGGCGATTCCCAGGAAGACCAGATGCGCGTCGGCTGGGCCGACCAGCCGCGCGGCGAGTGCGGTGAACAACAGAATCAGGGCGGCCCCGCACAGCCAGGATGTGCGCAGTGCGGGTGTGGCGGCCATGAGCCGGGCCACGTGGCCCGGCACGCCCACGCGCAGCAGCAGTCGCTCCAGCCGACCTGGGACGGGCATGTCGATTGCTTCGTCGAGGTGCTTCCAGATCCGGTCGAGTGCGACCGGTTCCACGGCGTGGGCTAAGCGGCCGACGCAGTTCGCGCAGGCGTCCAGGTGGGGTTCGAGCGCTTCTCGGGGTCCGGGCGGCAGCTCGCCGCGGGCGTACCGCCGCAGTACCTCATTCGCAGGGTGCACGGGGTGGCCGTCGCGCATCAGCGATCCCTCCTTTCGGTTTCGAGGTCCTCACGTAGCCGCTTCCGGGCCCGCATCGCGCGGGTCTTGACCGTGCCCGGCGGAATCCGCAGCCTGGCCGCCGCCTCGTTGGTCGACAGGCCGTCCAGTACGGTGGCCTGCACCACGGCTCGCAGGTCGGGGGACAGCCGGGCCAGCGCGTCGGACAGGTCGCCGTACCCGACCTCCGAGAGGACCTGTTCCTCCACGGAAGGCTCAGGGCGACCACGCAATCGGCGTAGAGCCAGATGCAGTCGCTCCTGGCCGCCGCCGGATCGTGACGCGTCCACCAGACGCCGGGAGGCGATCCGCCACAGCCAGCCCGCGATGTCACGCACCTCGGGCTGCCGCCCGTCGGCGCACCGTCGCCAAACCGCTAAGAAGGTCTCCTGCACCACGTCGTCGAGTTGGGCGGCGTCGGCGCATCGGTACTGGAGCCGGGCGATCAGCCACGGCGCGTACCGGCGGTACAGCGCCTCGAAGGCCAGCCGGTCCCCGTCGGCGACAGCAGCGACCAGATCCGGCTCCGGAGGATCGTCCCCATGCATCGACGTCACACCCCTTCGTCGTGCCGACCGCGCCGGTTGGTTCACCCTCCTGGAGATTTCGGAGAGAAGACGAGGGAAGACGAGGGAATAGCAGCACAGCACAGTACGGCGGGGAGAAGCCCGAGCCTCTCCCCGCCGTATTGCGGGCACGATCAGGCGCAGGTATCCGCCTTGTCGAACCTCGCAGGCCAAGACCGCTTGCTCGTGAACACGTAGTTCGGCTTCACTCCTGTGCAGGACGTATCAGAGGCGTATGCCCAGTAGATCTTCACGTACTTCGTGGTGGAGCACCAGTTGTAGACGCGTACGGTCCTGCCGTCCACGATGAGGTCCATACAGCCGGGCAGCCCCAGCGCCGATATGCTGCCGCTGCCCGAGCCCGCAGCGGCCGGCGACGAGGTGTCGCTCTCCCCGCCGGCGGCGTGTGCTGTACCGAGAGCGCTGGTGCTTGCGAGCGCGATCGTCGCGCTACCGAGGGCTAACGATCTTTTCAGCGTGCTGAGTTTGCTCACGTGCCCCTCCTGGCGTCGCTGCGGGTTTTCGCGAACTGGCATGCCAGGGAGGGACGTTAGCCAGCGGGGTGAGTGTGACGCATCGGGCCGGCTGGAGAACGGCGAGTATCCGCCGGTAGTTGAAATCGTCATGCTGTGGCGGAATCGCGTCAGTTGCCTGGTGCTTCTGCTCGGCACGGTCTGCTGGCGTATATTCGTGATCGAGCGGCACGGCATAGTTGACCGTATGACGGCGTCAAGCGGGGAATACCTCCGAGGCGGCCAGGCCAAGGGCTGAACCGTAGCGTGCCCCACGCGCTTTCCCAGGGTGAGGTGCGGGACGCCGTCGCTGACGCCGTGCGTCGAGAGACCGGGGCCGGGTCCGGGGCCGGGTCCGTCGTGTGATCGTCGTCCCCGAGGTCACGGGGGACCACCTGGGGGCGGCCCGGTCCGTGCGCGCCCGGTACCGGGATCTCGACCTGGACTTGGCGGACGCCGTGAACGTGGCCCTCGCCGGCGACTACGACACCGACGCCGTTCTCACTGTCGACCGCCGTGACTTCCGAGCCGTACGGCCGCTCGGCCGGTACAAGGCGTTCCGGGTGCTGCCCGACGACCTGCCGCTCTGACCGCGCCCGCCCCGATTGGCCATACCCCCCGCTGCCCCTGCCCCGTCGCCGAGAGCGACGGGGCAGGGGCGGCGTCTTATGCCGCTGCGGGTGCGTCGCGTACCGAGATCTGGGCGACCGTGTTGAGGAGGCTGCGCTGGAAGGTGGCCACGAAGCCCTCGACCGTGTCGGTGTCGCGGGGCTTGGTCAGGTAGGGCTTCAGTTTGCGCTCGACCTCGCGTACGCCCGGCTGGGACGCCATGTGGCGGGCCACGGCCTCCAGGTCGCCGGTGTACTCGATGACCCGGACCAGGGTGTCGTCGCGCAGGAAGACCGCGGTCGCCAGGATGGTGCCCGCCTGCTGGCCTGAGGCGTCTTCTACCTGGCTGCTCTTGACGCGGCGGAAGTTGCCGAAGATCTCGGTGAGCTCCTTCTCGTAACCCGGCTTGATGTCGTACGTGATGGCTGCGAACGGCATGTGGTCGTGCCCTTTCTGACCCGTGTCGAAGGAGCGCCCCCGCCGGGGGCGTCCGGCCAGCACAACGGGTGTGCCTCGGGCCGTGCTCGAACCGGCCTCGCCTGAGACGTGTTCGAGCGGACCTCCAGATCGCGGTGAGACGTTCCCTCGCGTCCCCGACCCCGTTGGGAGGAACCACGTGCATCGCACCCTGATCGTCGCCAAGCTCCGTCCGGACAAGGCCGACGACATCGCGCGGATCTTCGAGGAGTCCGACTCGAGCGACCTGCCGCACATGATCGGCGTCACGCGCCGGACCCTTTTCAAGTTCCATGGCCTCTACTTCCACCTGGTCGAGGCCGACGAGGACATCGGTCCCAATCTCTACCGGGCCCGTAGCCACCCGCTGTACGACGACATCAACACCAAGCTCGCCGAGTGCGTGGAGCCCTACGACCCGGACTGGAAAGAGCCCAAGGACGCGATGGCCGACCCCTTCTACGTGTGGACCAAGGACGGAGGGCGGATCCAGTGACCACCGCCATCACCCGAACCGTGAAGGTGGCCTCCGACGACGTCGAGGCCAACACCAAGCGCGGCGGAGACATCCGCACCACCCTCAGCCCCAAGAGCGTGGGCTGCACCTCCGGCTTCGGCGGCGTCATGACGCTGGAGCCCGGCGACTGGGTGACCGAGCACTACCACCCGTACTCCGAGGAGTTCCTGCACGTCATCGACGGCACCCTGGAGATGACGCTGGACGGCCGCGACGTCGTCGCGCTCGGCGCGGGCGACTCGCTGCTGGTGCCGATCGGAGTGCGCCACCGCCTGGTCAACACCGGTGAGATCACCGCCCGTTGCGCCTTCCACCTGTCGCCGCTCGCGCCGCGCCCCGAGCTCGGCCACGTCGACACCGAGCAGGCCCAGCACCCCGAGCAGCCCAACCCCGACGTCGGTGGTGCGCGGTGACCCGACGCGCCGTCATCACCGGCATCGGCGCGGTCGTGCCGGGCGGTGTGGGCCGTGAGGCGTTCTGGAACACGCTGTCCGAAGGGCGCACCGCGACCCGTCGGATCTCCCTGTTCGACGCGTCGGAGTTCCGCTCGCAGGTCGCCGCCGAGGCGGACTTCGACCCGGCGGCCGCGGGGCTGACGCCACGCCAGATCCGGCGGATGGACCGCGCCGCGCAGTTCGCCGTGGTCTCCGCGCGGGAGGCCCTCGCGGACAGCGGGCTCGACCTGTCCGCCGGTGACCCCGCACGCGTCGGGGTCGCCCTGGGCAGCGCGGTCGGCTGCACCATGGGCCTGGAGGAGGAGTACGTCACGCTCTCCGACAGCGGCCGGAAGTGGCTCGTCGACCATGAGTACGGCGTGCCGCACCTGTACGGCTACATGGTGCCGTCCACGCTCGCGGTGGAGGTCGCCTGGGAGGCCGGGGCCGAGGGCCCGGTCGCGCTGGTGTCCACCGGCTGCACCTCGGGCCTCGACTCGATCGGGCACGCGGCACAGCTCATCGAGGAGGGCTCGGCCGACGTCATGATCACCGGCGCGACCGACGCCCCGATCTCGCCGATCACCTCCGCCTGCTTCGACGCGATCAAGGCGACCACGCCGAACAACTCCGACCCGGAGCACGCCTCCAGGCCGTTCGACGGGGACCGCGACGGCTTCGTACTCGGCGAGGGCTCGGCCGTCATGGTGGTCGAGGAGCGCGAGGCGGCGCTGGCGCGCGGGGCCCGCATCTACGCGGAGATCGCCGGGTTCGCCGGGCGCAGCAACGCGTACCACATGACCGGACTGAAGCCGGACGGGCGGGAGATGGCCGAGGCCATCACCGTCGCGCTCGACCAGGCGAAGCTGGACCCGACCGCCGTCGACTACATCAACGCGCACGGTTCGGGCACCAAGCAGAACGACCGTCACGAGACGGCCGCGTTCAAGCGCAGCCTGGGGCAGCACGCCTATGACGTGCCGGTGAGCTCCATCAAGTCGATGGTCGGGCACTCGCTGGGCGCGATCGGCTCGATCGAGGTGGCCGCCTGCGCCCTGGCGCTCGACCGCCAGGTGGTGCCGCCGACGGCGAACCTCAAGACCAAGGACCCGCTCTGCGACCTGGACTACGTCCCGGTCACCGCACGGGAGCACGCCATGGACGCGGTGCTCTCCGTCGGCAGCGGCTTCGGCGGCTTCCAGAGCGCGATGGTCCTCGCCAGGCCCGGCACCGCCGCGGCCGCCGCCGCAGGAAGGGGACAGTGACCATGAGTGCCGTGAGCGCCCCCGTCGTGACGGGGCTCGGGATCTTCGCGCCCACCGGCATCGGCGTCGAAGACCACTGGTCGGCGGTGCTGGCCGGGAAGTCCGGCATCGGGCGCATCGAGCGCTTCGACCCGTCGTCGTACCCGGTGCGGTACGCCGGGCAGCTGCCGGGCTTCGACACCGCCGAGCGGGTGCCCAGCCGTCTGATCGCGCAGACCGACCACTGGACGCATGTCGCGCTGGCCGCGGGCGAGGCCGCGCTGGCGGACTGCGGCGCCGACGTCGCGGCCATCCCCGAGTACGAGATGGCCGTGGTCACCTCGTCGTCGTCGGGCGGCACCGAGTTCGGTCAGAAGGAGATGACCGCGCTCTACCAGAACGACCCGAGCTGGGTGGGGGCCTACCAGTCCATCGCCTGGTTCTACGCCGCCACCACCGGGCAGCTGTCCATCCGGCACAAGATGCGCGGCCCGTGCGGCGTGCTCGCCTGCGAGCAGGCGGGCGGCCTGGACGCCATCGGCCAGGCCAGGCGGCTGCTCGGCAAGGGCTCCCGGCTGGTCGTCACCGGCGGCACGGACGCCTCGCTGTGCCCGTACGGGCTGACCGCGCAGCTCAGCACGGGCAAGCTGTCCACCGTCCAGGACCCGCAGGGCGCCTATCTGCCCTTCGACGCCGAGGCCACCGGCTATCTGCCCGGCGAAGGCGGCGCGATCCTGGTCGTGGAGGACGCCGCGGCGGCCGCGGAGCGCGGCTCCGGCTCCGGTTACGGCCGGGTGCTCGGCTACGCCGCCGGTTTCGACCCGGCCCCCGAGTCGGGACGGCCGCGCGCCCTGCGCCGGGTGGCCGAGCAGGCCGTCGCCGACGCCGGGCTCGACGCGTCCGACATCGACGTGGTCTTCGCGGACGCCTCCGGCGTGCCCGCCGACGACCGCGACGAGGCGGAGGCCATCGCCGCGCTCTTCGGGCCGAACGGGGTGCCCGTCACCGCGCCGAAGACGCTCACCGGACGCCTCTACGGCGGCGGCGCGCCGCTCGACGCGGCGACCGCCCTGCTCGCCCTGCGCGACGGCGTGATCCCGCACACCCCGCACATCCGCGAAGTCGCCCCCGGCCTCGCCATCGACCTGGTCACCGACGCGCCGCGGGAACTGCCGCTGCGGCACGCCTTGGTCCTGGCGCGCGGACACGGCGGCTTCGCGTCGGCCCTGGTGCTGGGCCGCTGAGCCGACGCGCCGACGACCCACGGGCCGACGACCCATCCGACCTCACCGGCATCGAGGAGTTCCCATGGCTGGACACACCGACAACCACATCGTCATCGACGCGCCCATGGACGTGGTCTGGGACATGACCAACGACGTCCCCAACTGGCCGAACCTGTTCAGCGAGTACGCCAAGGCCGAGGTGCTGGAGCGGGACGGCGACACCGTCGTCTTCCGGCTCACCATGCACCCGGACGACGACGGCAACGTCTGGAGCTGGGTCTCGAAGCGCACCAGCGACCCGACGACCCGCCAGGTGCGCGCCGAGCGCGTGGAGACCGGCCCGTTCGAGTTCATGAACATCTACTGGGAGTACACCGAGGAGCCCAGCGGCGGCGTGCGCATGCGCTGGGTCCAGGACTTCCACATGAAGCCCGCCGCCCCCGCCACCGACGACGCGATGACCGAGCACCTCAACCGCAACACCAAGGTGCAGATGGGCCTCATCAAGGACCGGGTCGAGGCCGCGGCGCGCGCGCTGGTGCGCTGAGGAGTACCCCGTGCTGAACTATCTCGCCCCGGCGCTCCTGCTGCTCAACGGGCTGGCCGCCGGGGTCCTCTTCGGTACTCAGCTCGGTGGCTTCCCCTATCTCGCCTCGCTGCCCACCGGACCGTACGTCCACGCGCACGCGTTCTTCGGGCAGCGCTACGACCCGGCGATGCCGATCTGCCTGGTCGGCACCTTCGCCCTGGACGTGGTGCTGGCGGCGGTCGAGTCCGACGGCGCGGCGCGGACCCTGTTCGCCGTGGCGGCGGTGCTCGCCCTGGCCACCGCGCTGATCTCGGTCACCAAGAACGCGCCGGTCAACCGGTGGATGCGGACGATCGACCCGGACGACCTGCCCGACGACTTCCAGGACCCCCGGCGCGAGTGGGGCGCCTGGAACCGCCGCCGCAGCCTGCTCACCATCGCCGCGCTCGTCGCCAACTGCGCCGCGCTCGGCTTTCTGCTCTAGCCCTTACGTCTGACTTTACGGAGGATTTCCATGGATCTCGGTCTCAAGGGCAAGAAGGCCCTGGTCACCGGCGGCACCCGAGGCGTCGGCCGGGGACTCGTCCTGGCCCTCGCCCGTGCCGGCGTCGACGTCGTCACCTGCTATCAGCGCGACAGCGAGTACGTCGCCTCGCTGGAGCGCGAGCTCAAGGAGACCGGCGGCGACCACCACGTGCTGCGCGCCGACCTCTCCCAGCCCGAGGAGGTCGCCGGGCTGCTGACCCAGGTGCGCGAGCTGTTCGGCGAGCGCCTCGACCTGGTCGTCAACAACGCGGGCGCGATCAGCCACATCCCGTACGGCGAACTGCCGCTGGAGGAGTGGCAGCGCATCCTGAACACCAACGTCACCGGCTCCCACCTGGTCATCCAGAACGCCCTGCCGCTGCTCGGCGAGGGCTCGTCGGTGGTCTCCATCGGCTCCCGCGCGGTCGGCGCGGGCGTCCCGCTGCGCGCCCACTACACCGCGACCAAGGCCGCGCTGGAAGGCCTGAACCGGTCGCTCGCCAAGGAGTTCGGCTCCCAGGGCATCCGCTTCAACATCGTCGCGCTCGGCGTCATCGAGACGGAGAACTTCCACAACCTGCCCGAGGACCAGCGCAAGCTGATGGCCGAGCGGTACGGCGCCAAGACCGCCCTGGGCCGCCTCGGCACCCCCGACGAGGTGGCGGGCGCGGTGCTCTGGCTCGCCAGCGACCTGTCCCGGTACGTCACCGGCAACACCATCGGCGTCGACGGGGGGATCTCCTGATGACCTTCCGCGTGATGCTGCGCATGGAGATCGAGCCGGGCCGGGAGGCCGACTTCGAGAAGGCGTGGCTGGAGGGCACCGAGGCCGTCACCGGCCACCCGGCCAACCTGGGCCAGTCGCTGTCCCGCGAGGCGGGCGCCGACAACACGTACGTCATCGTCAGCGACTGGGTGGACGAACCGCAGTTCCGCGCGTTCGAGGACAGCCCGGCCCACCTGGAGCACCGGGCCACCCTGCACCCCTTCCGCAAGGGCGGCAGCTTCCATGTGATGGAGGTGCTGCACCGCATCGACGGCAAGGCGGCCGCCGATGCCCGGTAAGGACGGGGGCGCGGGCGGGGGCGAGGGTGTCGGCGAGGTCCGGGTCGTGGTGTACCAGGCCGCGTACGACGAGGAGCAGCTCGCCGCGGTCCGGGACGCCTACCACCAGGTGAGCGAGCGGCTCGCGAAGGTGCCCGGCATGCTCGGCAACGAACTGCTGCGCAGCCCCTTCGACACCACCTCGCTCGCCGTGCTGAGCCGCTGGGAGTCGCTGGACGCGTTCCGTACCTGGGAGGCCGGGGCGGACCACCGCCAGGACACGGCCCCGCTGCGGCCGTACCGGGACGACCGTAGCGGCTCCCCGTTCGCCGTCTACGAAGTCGACGCCACGTACTGAGCCCACGTACTGAGCCCACGTACTGAGCGCGGTGTCCGAGCGCACCGTGCGCCCGCTCGGCGTGCCTGCTCCGAGCCCCAAGAAGCCCTGCGACACGGAGAAGAGAAACCATCATGGCAAAGCGCCAGTTGGCGTTCATCGGCCTCGGCAACATGGGCGGCGGCATGGCCCAGCGGCTGCTGGACACCGGGCACGCGCTGACCGTCTACAACCGGACCGCGAGCAAGGCGTCCGCACTCGTCTCGGCGGGCGCGCAGCTCGCCGACGCCCCGGAGCGCGCGGCGGCGGGCCAGGACCTGGTCATGCTCAGCCTCAGCGACGAGAAGGCCGTCGAGGAGATCCTGTTCGACCGGGTGCTCCCGGTGCTGGCGCCCGGCACCGTCATCGTGGACACCTCCACCGTTTCCCCCGGCTACGCCCGCGAGGCCGCCGCCCGGCTCGCCGACAAGGGCATGCGCAGGGTCGAGGCGTGCGTCGTCGGCAACCCGCTCCAGGCCCGCAAGGGCGAGCTGCGGGTGTTCGTCTCGGGCGACCCCGAGGACCTGTACGCGACCCGGCCGGTGCTGGACGCCATCGGCGGCGAGGTCGTCCACGTCGGCGAGCCCGGCGCCGCGACCAGTCTGAAGCTGATCCTCAACCTGTTGCTCGGGGCCCAGGTCGCCGCGCTCTCCGAGGCCGTCGCGTACGGCACGGCGGCCGGACTCGACCGCGACCAGCTGATCAGCGTGGTCTCGGCGAGCGGCTTCAGCTCCCTGGTGATGCGGTTCCGCGCCGATCTGATGCTCAAGCGCAGCTACGAACCGGCCTTCTTCCGCTCCGAGTTGATGGAGAAGGACATCCGGATCGCGATGGAGGCGGCCGCCGAACACGACACCGCGATGCCGGTCCTGGGCGCGGTGCGGGAGCGGTTCGAGCAGGTCCTGGCCGCGGGCGACGGAGACAAGGACGCGTCCGTACTCGTCGAGCACCAGCAGCCACAAGGAAGGTGACGCCGTGCTGAGCACGACCCGGAGCACGTTGCGGAACACCGACGTCCTGGTGGTCGGCGCGGGCATCGCCGGTCTGTCGACCGCGGTGTTCCTCGCCCAGCAGGGCGTGGACTGCCTGCTGGTCGAACGGCAGCCCGAGCTCTCCGGCCACCCCCGCGCCCGCGGCATCCACCCGCGGGCCATGGAGCTGATGCGCGCCGCCGGGGTCGAGCCGGAGATCCGCGCCCTGCCGTCGGCCCGTCTCCTCGCGGACAACTCCGGGGTGATCGCGGCCGATTCGCTGACCGGAACCGAACTGGGCGCGCTCGACGAGAAATACGTGATGGACGTCGGCGCCGACGTGGGCCAGCTGACGCCGACCGGGTGGTGCCTGTGCCACCAGGGCGAACTGGAGGACGTGCTGCGGGGCCGCGCCGAACGGCTCGGCGTCGCCCTGCGGTTCGGCACCGAACTGCTCGGCTTCGAGCAGGACGGCCCCGAGGGCGAAGAGGTCACCGCGCACGTCAGGGACCGCGCCACCGGCGCCGAGCGGACCCTCAAGGCCCGCTATCTGGTCGCCGCCGACGGCGCGCACAGCCAGATCCGCCAGTCGCTCGGCATCCCCTTCGACGGCGAGGTGTTCGGCCACTACGTCAATGTGCACTTCCGCGCGGACCTGACCGAACAGCTCGCCGACCGCCGGTTCCTGCTGTGCTACACGTTCAATGAGCGGGTGCGCGGCGCGCTGCTGCCGCTGGACAACGCGTCCGAATGGCTGCTGCACATCGCCTACGACCCGGAGACGACGGACCTGGAGTCCTTCACCGACGAGCGGTGCGCCGAACTGGTGCGGGCCGCCACCGGGGTGGCCGACCTCGACCCGCGCATCCTGAGCGTCTCTCCCTGGGAGGGCGCGGCCAGGACCGCGGACCGGTTCCGTGACGGGCGGGTGTTCCTGGTCGGAGACGCCGGACATGTGATGCCGCCCAGCGGCGGCTTCGGCTCCAGCACCGGCATCCAGGACGCGCACAACCTGGCCTGGAAGCTGGCCGCCGTACTCGACGGGTGGGCCGGTCCCGCGCTGCTCGACAGCTACGACGAGGAGCGCCAGCCGATCTGCCAGGCCACCGTCGAGCAGGCCGCGCTGCGCTCCAAGGACCGGCCCCGGCTGGTCGACGCGCCGCACGAGCGGCCGCCGGTCGACCCGGAGATCGTCGAGGACTCGCTGGTGTGGCTGTCCTGGCGCTATCGCTCGTCGGCCGTGACGCCCTGGGACGAGGGCGTGCTGCCCGGATACGGCGTCTGGTCGGCCGAGAACGACGGGCGTCCGGGTAGCCGCGCCCCGCATCTGTGGCTGCGCCGGGGCGGGGCCGAGCTGTCCGTCCTGGACCTGTTCGGCTCCGAGCCGGTGCTGCTCACCGGGCCCGACAGCCGCGCCTGGCGGGACGCGGCCCGCGCCGTCTCGCACGAGCTGGGGCTGCCGCTGGTGACGTACGGCATCGGCACGGAGCTGGCCGATGTGGACGACCGCTGGCCGGAGCTGTACGGGGTGACGGCGCAGGGCGCGGTCCTGGTGCGGCCCGACGGCGTGGTCGCCTGGCGGTGCGCCGACGCGCCGGTGTTCGCCCGCAACACGCTGCGGGCGGTGCTGCTGCGGCTGCTGAGCCGTGAACACGGACAGAAGTGACAGAGGGAACGACTGCGGAGTGGGAAAGGACGGGGAGCGGTGACGCACAGGGTGATCCTTCGGATGGAGATCTTCCCGGAGACGGCCGGGGACTTCGAGCGGACCTGGCAGGAGGTGGGCGAGGCCATCGCCCAGGAGCCGGACAACCTCGGGCAGACGCTGCTACGGGACACCGAGGAGGAGGGCGTGTACTGGGTGATCAGCGACTGGACCGACGAGAGCCGGTTCCGGGCCTTCGAGGTCAGCGCGCGGCACCGGGTGCACCGCAGCCGCCTCAAGCCGTACCGCAGGGGCGGAGGGATGAACGTCGCCGAAGTGGTCCGGCACATCGCGCCGGTGAGCGAGCCGGTGGGCGAGCCGGTGGGCGCGGCCAGCTGAGCTGAGCCCACCGGGCCGCGCGAGGGCGCTGGCGGTGAAGGAGGACTCTCCTTCACCGCCAGCGCCCTTTCTGCTGCCGTGTCCGCTCCGAGTGCGCGCGCCTGGGTCGCGGGCGCGCGTTCGGTACGGGGCTGGCCCCGACCGGGCGATCCCGCGTGACCGCGTGACCGCAGGGCTGCTGGGCTGCTGGGCTGCTTGGGGTACGTGGGGCACGCGGGCAAGGAGCGGGCCCGTCTTCCCCGGTCTTCGCGGGGGAGACGGGCCCTGGGGGCAGCGAGGCCAGCGGCGGAGTCAGCGCGGCAGGCGCTCCGGCACCGTGGCGCGGGCGTCGGGGGCCGGTACGGCGTCGGAGCTGGCGTCGGAGCCGGAGTCGGCGTCGGCGTCGGCGGCCGTGGCGCGGCGTGACGGGCGGGGCAGGCCGAACCGGAGCAGGGTCAGCGCCGCCAGATACAGGGCGACCTGGCAGCCCAGCGCCCAGCCGACCGCCGTGACCGAATCGCTGGCGCCGCCCCCGGCCGCGTAGAAGACCGAGCCCACCAGCGCCACCCCGACGGCGTTGCCGACCTGGCCGAAGGTGGAGAACACGCCGCTCGCCGAGCCGATGCCGCCGCGCGCCATCGCGGAGAGCGTGAGGTTGTACAGCGGCGGGCTCAGCAGGCCCATGCCCGCGCCGCACAGCACCAGGCCGGGCAGGATGTGCAGCGGACGCAGGCCCGTGCCCTGTGCGAGGGTCACCCAGAGCAGCACCCCGGTGCCCAGCGCCATCAGCAGCGCGCCGCACTCCAGCATGGGACGGCCCAGACGGCCCGTCAGCGGCACCGACGCGCCCGAGGCGAACGCCGCGGACAGGGCGAAGGGCAGCAGCGTGAACCCCGTCTCCTTGGCGCTGAAGCCCAGACCGTCCTGGAGGTGGACGACGTACACCAGGAAGAAGGAGGCGACCGCGCCCAGCACCATGAAGTTCACCGCGGCGCCCGCCGGGAAGGCGCGACCGCGGAACAGCCCTGGCGCGAGCAGCGGGGTGCGCCCGGCCCGTTCGGCCCGGCGCTGGAGCGGGGCGAGCAGAGCGAGTACGGCGATGCCCGCGAGGCTCAGCAACAGCAGCGGGCCGCCGCCCGAGTCCCGGCCCTCCACCAGCGGGACCAGGAGCAGCAGCAGCCCGGCCGTGGCCACGGCCACACCGACCAGGTCCAGCCGCGGGGCCCCGCCGGAGCGCTCGGCGGGCAGCCAGCGCGCGGCCAGCACCAGGGCGACGGCCCCGATGGGCAGGTTGACCAGGAACACCGCGCGCCAGCCGAGGCCGAACACATCGGCGTGCGCGAGCAGCCCGCCGATCACGGGGCCGCCGCAGGTGGCCGCGGCGATCACGGCGGCCTGTACGCCGAACGCCGCGCCGCGCCGCTCCTTGGGGAACAGCAGAATGATCACCGGGGCGATCTGCGGGGCGAGCAGCGCCGCCGACAGGCCCTGGAACACTCGGGCGGCGATCAGCACACTCGGGTTCGGCGCGGCCGCGCACAGCGCCGACGCCAGCGTGAAGGCCACGATGCCCCACAGCGCCAGCGGCCGCCGCCCGAAGGCGTCGCCCAGGCGGCCCGCGGTGACCAGGGCCAGCGCGAAGGACAGGCTGTAACCGGCCAGCAGCCACTGCACGTCCGCGTCGGACGCGCCAAGACCGTCCTGGATGGACGGCGCCGCGATGCTCACCACCGTCACGTCGAAGGTGTGCAGGAAACCTGCGAGCAGGACCGCGCCCAGTGCGAGCCAGGAGCTGCGCGGCACGGTCGGTTGGGTGGTCACGTACGCCTCCTCGGAGTCCGCGCGTCCGTCCGGACGGCGCGGCAACTGTCCGCACCCGGCGCGGAGAACCGCTTGAGGATCGTTCGCGCCCGCGTCGTGCCTACGCCCCGCTCACCCTCCCGCTCACGCCCCGCCCACGTCGCACCCGCCTCGCGGGCGGGGCGTCGACCGGGCCTCCAGCGCCGCGCGTGTGCCGCGCGACCGAACTGCCCAAGACTGCGGCTGACTTTCTGGTTTTGGCGTAGAACGAGAGGTGGCGGCGTGTCCGGGCTCGTTGGATGGATCGACTTTGAAAGGGACCTGCGCAGGCACCGTCCGGTGGTCACGGCGCTGGCATCCACTCTGGCGCAGCGCGGGCCCGACGGCGAGGCCGTGTGGACCGGCGAACACGCCGCTCTCGGGGCCCGGTTGCTGCATGTGGACGGCGCCGCGGACGAGCAGCCCTATGTGCTGCCCGCCAGCGGACACGACATCGTCGCCTGCGTCACCGGCTGGCCGACCGGCACCGCCGCCGTACGCGCCGACCTGGCCGCGGCCGGGGTGCGGCTGCCCGCGACGGCGAGCCCCACCGCCCTGGTGGCGTACGCCTACCGGGAGTGGGGCCAGGACTTCCTGCCCCGGCTGAACGGCGCCTGGGCGGTGGCGATCTGGGACGGGCGCACCGAGGAGATGATCCTCGCCCGCGACCACCTCGGCGGCCAGCCGCTGTATCTGACCCGTACCGCGACCGGCGTGGTGTTCGGCTCCGAGCGCAAGGTGCTGCTCGCGCACCCCGAGGTGGACCCGGTCGTCGACGCGGCCGGGCTGCGCGAGGCGGTGTCCCAGGCGCTGCCGCACGGCGGCATCTTCTCGGGCTTCGACCGGATCGGCGCCGCGGAGATCGCCCGCTTCGGGCGCGACGGCGTCAAGCGCACCAAGTACTGGGGCATCAGCACCCAGCCGCACACCGACGACTACGACACCACCGTCGCGCGGGTCCGCGAGATCCTGGCGCGCAGCGTCGAGGACAACCTCACCGACGACCCGTCGCAGATGCTGGTGATGCTGTCCGGCGGCGCGGACTCCTCCGCCGTCGCGGGCCTGGCCGCCGACGCGCTGGCCCGTTCGCAGTCCGGCAGCCTGCGGACCTTCACCATCGACTTCCGCAGCAGCCAGTTCCAGGCGGACGTCATGCGCAGCACGCACGACACCCCGTTCGCCGCGGAGGTCGCCGCGCACATGGGCGCCGACCACACGCTGGTCGAGCTGGACACCGGGGACATCCTCGACCCCGTCGTACGGGTCGGCATGCTCAAGTCCAAGGACTTCCCGACGCGCCAGTACGACATGGACACCGCCCAGTATCTGACGGTGCAGCGCGCCGCGCAGGAGGGCTGCAAGGTGGTCTTCGCCGGGTACGGCGGCGACAAGTACTTCCAGGGCGCGACCTGGTTCACGCACAAGGACCTGGTGACCTCCGGCACCTTCCCGTGGGTGGCGCTCGCCCAGAAGTTCGGCGCGGCCAACGGCTTCGGCACCGGCCTGTTCAACGCCGACGCGCTCGCGGCGCTCGACTTCCAGACCTACTACCGCGACGTGTACGCGACCGCGGTCGCCGAGGTCGAGTACCTGCCCCACGAGGACGAGTGGCAGCGCCACATGCGGCGCGTCGCCTACCTCATGAACACCCGCTTCGGCATCGACGCGGGCTCCTACTCGGCGGCCGGACTCCAGCTGCGCACCCCGATCAACCACCCCGAGCTGGTCCAGTACGCGTACAACATCCCCAACGAGATGCACAACCGCCGCGGCATCGAGAAGGGCATCCTGCGGGCGGCCGTCGCCGACCTGCTGCCCGAGTCGGTGCTCAACCGGCACCGCAGCGCGTCCCCGGTGTCCCACCACCCCGACTACCCGGCCGACCTCCAGCGGGCGATCAAGACGGTGCTCGCCGATCCGGGCGCGCCGGTGCGGCAGATCCTGGACGTGGAGGCGACCGGCGCGGTCGCGGCCAGCCTGGAGCGGCTCACCAAGGACCGGATGGCCCGCGCCGACGTGGAGCTGATGCTTCAGCTGAACATGTGGCTGGACCACTACCGGGTGAGGCTGGCGCTGTGACCGGCGCGGACTCGCGCGCACAGCGCCTCGCGCGGCACCTGGACGAGGCGGGCCTCGACGCGCTCGTCGCCACGTCGGCTGAGAACGTCCTGTATCTGACGGGAATCTCCAGCGTCGGCGGCCAGAACCACCCCTACAGCAGCCGCGCCCTCGCGGTGGTGACACGGGACCGCACCGACGCCCCGTACTTCGCGAGTTCGAGCGGCGACGTGGACCAGTTCCTGGACGCCAGCACCGCGCTCAGCGGCGTCGTCGCCTACGGGACGTTCCACCGGATTCTGCCGGACGGCCTCGAACTCACCTCCCGCGAGGAGCGGTTCAGGGAGATCGGGGTGGACACGCCGCCCGCCCCGGACGCCCTGGCCGCCCTGGTGCGGATGCTGACCGACGCC
Source organism: Streptomyces sp. O3 (assembly GCF_054788135.1). Taxonomy (NCBI): domain Bacteria; kingdom Bacillati; phylum Actinomycetota; class Actinomycetes; order Kitasatosporales; family Streptomycetaceae; genus Streptomyces; species Streptomyces sp. O3. Next base: position 33,918 of record NZ_JBTVYK010000036.1, on the reverse strand, counting down.
GGTTACGACCGGGCGCGGATCGGCGTGGACGAGAACGCCGCGCCGCTGGGCTTCCTGGAGCGGCTCGGCGAGGCGCTGCCGGGCAGCGAGGTGCGCCCGGCGGCCGCCGTCCTCCAGCAGGTCCGCAAGGCCAAGAGCGAGGCGGAGGTACGCCGGATCGGCGAGTCCGCGGCCATCGCCGAGTCCGGCATCCGGGCCGCGCTGGGCATCGCCGCCGAAGGCGTCACCGAGCGGGACATGACGCGGGAGTTCGAGACGGCCGTGGCACGGGCGGGCGGCCGCCCCCGGTTCACGCTGATCAAGTTCGGCCGGAACGGGGTGCTGGGACAGACCCGGCCGACCGACACGCCGCTGCGGCGCGGCGACTCCATCTGGTTCGACGTGGGGTGCACCCACCAGGGCTACTGGTCCGACATCGCGCGGACCGCCAGCTTCGGTGAGCCCTCGCCCCGGCTGGTCGCGACGTACGAGGCGATGCTGGCCGGTGAGCAGGCCGCGCTGGAGGCGGCGAAGCCGGGCATGACGGGCGGCGAACTGTTCGACCTGACCGTCGAGGCGGTCCGGGACGCCGGGGTGCCGCACTACCGCAGGCACCACGTGGGTCACGGCATCGGCGCGGAGATCTACGAACCGGTGCTGATCACCCCCGGCAACCAGGACGTGATCGAGGCGGGCACCGTCGTCAACTCCGAGACTCCGTACTATGAGTTCGGCCTGGGCGGCGTTCATGTGGAGGATCCGTTCGTCGTGACGCCCGATGGCAACCAGCTTCTGACTACGCTGGACCGTTCGCTCATCGTCATCGGTTAGTCGGCCAGTCGGTCAGTCGATTTGTCGGCTAGGAAGACACAGGGACACATGACTCTTTCGCGACGCGGCTTCATCGGGGCCGTCGGCGCCACCTCGACGGGACTGCTGGCGGCCACCGTCGCCGCCTGCGACAGCGGTGGGGGAGGCGAGGTCCAGTCCACGAGCGCGGAGCTCCCGGAGCGCTTCAGCCTGGACTTCAGACGGCCGCCGGTGATCGAACCGGCCTCGTCGGACGGCACGACCGACTACTTCGATGTGCGGGCCCACACCGCCCGCGTCGAGATATTGCCCGGCTTGCAGACCGAGATCTTCAGCTACAACGGGACCTTCCCCGGCCCCACCTTCAAGGTGCGCAGGGGCCGTACGGCGGTCGTCAGAACCCGCAACGACCTGCCCGTGCCGATCGTCACGCATCTGCACGGCGGCACCACACCGGCCGAGAGCGACGGTTACCCTACCGACCTCATCCTGCCCACGTCGGGCTGGGCGGCCCCGGCGCACCACAGCGGCATGGAGATGACCGGCGAGACCACCGAGGGCAGCAGGGACTACACGTACCCGAACGCCCAGCGGGCCACCACGCTCTGGTACCACGACCACCGGATGGACTTCACCGGCCCGCAGGTCTGGCGCGGTCTCGCCGGGTTCTACCTGGTGCACGACGAGGAGGAGGACGCGCTGCCGCTGCCCAAGGGCGACCGCGACGTCCCTGTGATGATCATGGACCGGGCCTTCGAGGAGGACGGCTCGCTGTCCTACCCGTCGATCGACCCGACCCTGAAGACCACGCCCGGCGTCACCGGCGACGCGCACAACGGCATGACCGGCGACGTCATCCTGGTCAACGGGGTGCCCTGGCCGAAGCTCAAGGTGCCGGGCGCCCGCCACCGGCTGCGGCTGCTCAACGCCTCCAACGCCCGCCGCTACCGGGTGCGGCTGGACCCGGAGCCGCCGTCGGGCGACCCGTTCACGCTGATCGGCGGCGACGGCGGGCTGCTCGCCAAGCCGCAGGCGATGAACTCCGTCTATATGACGCCCGGTGAACGCTTCGACGTGCTCGTCGACTTCAGCGCGTACGAACCCGGCACCAAGGTCACGCTGAAGAACCGGCTCGGGTCCGGGTCCACCGGCGAACTCATGCAGTTCGTGGTGGGGGAGAAGGCCGAGGACGACACCTCCGTGCCGTCCACGCTCTCCACTGTCGAGCGGCTCGACCCGGCCAAGGCGGTGCGCACCCGCTCGTTCACGCTGGCCCGGCACCGGGAGGACGGCCACAACGTCTACAAGATCAACGGCCATCCGTTCAGCACCGACCGCAGCTGGGCCGACGTCAAGCGCGGCGACATCGAGATCTGGGAGTTCACCTCCACCACGCATCACCCCATCCATCTGCACCTGTCGCCCTTCCAGGTGTACAAGCGCGGTTCCTCCACCAACCTCAAGCCCGAGGACGTCGGTTGGAAGGACACGGCGCGGATGCAGCCCCGCGAGAAGCTCAGCCTGCTGGTCCGCTTCGACGACCACACCGGCAAGTTCGTCTTCCACTGCCACAACCTGGAGCACGAGGACATGGCGATGATGGCCAACTTCCGTGTGACGGAGTGACGTCAGGCCGCTCGGGCGGCCTGGTCGAGCAGTAGTTTCGCGGCCGTCGTCGCGCCGTCGGCCGGTTCCCGCCACGGGCTGAGGACCGGGCCGGCGGCCAGCCAGGGCCGGTCGGTGAGGACATGGCCGCGGAAGCGCGCCACCGGCGGCAGGCCGAGGGACTCCCTCAGGGCGTTGAGCCCGGTCCCGAACAGCTCGTCCATGGTCTCGGCGTCCAGGTCCCACAGCATGGAAAGAGGCGGCCTGAACTGCCCGATCCCGTAAGCCGCCCCCACGACACAACGGCCGGCGGCGGCGCCGGCGCGTGTCTCCACGCGTCGGCACCGCCGCCTGTCCCGTGTCCCCTCCTCAGGCCGCGGGCAGCGTCAGCGTCTCGCGCAGGGCCCGCTCCACGGCGGCGGCGTCCGCCGGGGCGTCGGCCGACCGCCAGGCGACGAAGCCGTCGGGGCGCACCAGGACTGCGCCGTCGGCCGTCACCCCGTACCGCTCGTGCCAGCCGCCCTCATCGGACCGGTCCTCCAGCTCCGTGCCGAACGCGGCCGTGCGCAGCCGTACGCCGGTCCGCCGCGCGGCGTCGGCGGCGGCCTCGCGCCACGCCGGGCCGCGCCCGTCGCAGAGCAGCACCGGCGACGCGCCGAACACGTCGAGCAGGGAGCCGGGGCGCGCGCCGTCCGCGTCGCGTATCAGCACCGGCACATGGGGCGCGCGGGTGCCGGGCTCGCCGGTCAGCTCCGCGGGCGTCCGGAACCGGGGCAGCTCCGCGTCCGCGCCCGCCGCCGTCGGATAGGTGTGCCCCAGCATCACGTCCAGCACGTCCGCGGTGGCCGCGCGCTGCGCGTCGCTCGCCCGCCCGGAACGGACCATCAGCCGGAGCCTGGCCTGCTCGATGGTGGCTTCGGCGACCGGCCTGCGCTCCGCGTCGTAGGTGTCGAGCAGCCCCTCGCCCGCCTCGCCGCGCAGCACCATGGCCAGCTTCCAGGCCAGGTTGTGCGCGTCGTGGACGCCGGTGTTGGCGCCGTAGCCGCCGATCGGCGGGATGACGTGCGCGGCGTCCCCGATGAGGAACACCGAGCCGTCCCGGAACCGCTCGGCCGACAGCGCGGCCAGCTCCCACGGCAGTACGCCGATGATCTCCACGGCCGCCTCGGGGTCGCCGATGGCCGAGCGCACCAGCCGCACACTGCGCTCGACGGTGAAGTCGTCGGCCAGTTCGCCCTGGTCGGGGTGGTACTGGAGGATGAGGGTGCCGCGCCCCAGCGTGTCGTCGTGGCCGAGCACCGCGCCGTTCATGTCGTCGTTCTCGATCTGGCAGATGGAGAACCGCCGCCCGTCCAGCGGCCCTTGAAGGTCCGCGCGGAACAGGACGCTCACCTGGTGCTGGAGCGTCCCGGCCCCCGAGCGGCCGATGCCCAGCGTCTCGCGCACCGGGCTGCGGCCGCCGTCGGCGGCGACCAGCCAGCGGGCCCGCACCCGCCGCTCCGCTCCCGTGTCCCGGTCCTTCATCGTGGCGACGACCGGCCCGTGCGGTCCCTCGGGCCGCTCGAACGAGGTCAGTTCGGTGCCGAACCGCAGCTCGGCCCCGGCCCGCACGGCGGCCTCCCGGACGATCGGCTCGATGCGGTCCTGGCCCAGCGAGATCTGCCGGGACGGCGTCAGCGCGCTGAGATCGCCCGGCTCGGGCAGCATCGTCGCCTTCAGCTCGCGGCCCGTCAGCGACTCCACGGTCGCCTGGCGGCGGTGCCCCGCGTAGCCCGCGGCGGCCCGCAGCACCTCGTCCTCGACGCCGACGGACCTGAGCACCTCCAGCGTCCGCGGATACCACCCCCAGGCGCGGGGATGGACGGAGGTCGACGCGTGCCGCTCCACCAGCACGCACCGCACACCGTGGTGCCGCAGGAACAGCGCACAGCTCAGTCCGGTGATCCCGCCGCCCACGATCAGGACATCCGTCGGTTCTCCGGGCAGCTCCTGAAGTTCCTCGGGCTCCTTGCCCACGGCCACTCTCCCTTCCGGTGCCGATGCCGGACCCCGGTACGCCTGGGTCCGGTCCGTGCGACATCGTCCGTACGGCTGCTGGAGAGGCCGTCCAGGGAAACTCGAGGTGGTCCCGCCAGCCTGTGGCTCCACCACCGAGAGGAGCCCCACACCGTGTCCGGAATCGCAGGATGGATCGATCACACGAGGGACCTGCGGCGGGAGCGGTCCACGCTGCTCGCCATGACCGCGGCCCTCGCCCAGCGCGGCCCCGACGGAGAACGGCTGTGGCTCGACGAGCACGCCGGTCTCGGCACCCGGTGGTCCGACGCGGACGGTACCAACACCCCGCAGCAGCCCTGGGAGTTCCAGCAGGACGGGCGCACCGTGCTCGTCGCCGCCGTCACCGGCGTGCTGTACGACACCGACGCGCTGCGCGCCGAACTCGGCGTCACCGGACCCGCCACACAGGCGGAACTCGTCGGCCGCGCCTGGCTGCGCTGGGGCGGGGACTTCGCCGAGCACCTCGACGGCGCCTTCGCCGTCGCCCTGTGGATCGAGCGCGACCGCGAACTGGTGCTGGCCCGCGACCGGCTCGGCAACCAGCCGCTGTTCTACTACCCGCTGCCGTCCGGAGTGCTGTTCGGCTCGGAGCGCAAGGCGATACTCGCCCACCCGGCCGTCGAGCCCGTCATCGACGCCGACGGCCTGCGCGAGCTGTTCTCCTACGCCGGCACCGAGGGCCACGGCATCCTGAAGGGCTTCCACCAGGTGCCGCCCGGCACCGTGCTGCGCTGCACGCAAAGCGGCCGCACCGCGCACCGCTACTGGCAGCTCACCGCCCAGGAGCACACCGACAGCCGGGACGAGACCGTCGCCCGCGTACGCGAACTGCTGTCCGCGTCCGTCACCCGCACCCTGGGCACCGGCGCGGTGCCCGGCATCATGCTGTCCGGCGGCATCGACTCCAGCGCCGTCACCGCGCTCGCCCACCAGGCGCTCGCCCAGCGCGGCGGCGACCCCGTCCGCACCTTCACGGTGTCCTTCGGCGGGGACGAGGACTTCAAGCAGGACGAGATCTGGGGCAGCCCCGACGCCCCGTTCGTGCAGTCCGTCGTCCGGCACCTGGGCACCGAGCACACCGACCTGGTGCTCGACACCGCCGACATCATCGACCCGGCGGTCCGCGCCGCGGTGCTGCGCGCCAAGGACGTGCCCAGCCCGCTCGGCAACATGAACACCTCGCTGTACCTGCTGTGCCGGGCGGTGCGCGAACACGTCGGCTCCGTCCTGCTCGGCGAGATCGCCGACGCCGTGTTCGGCGGTTTCGCCTGGGTGCACAACAAGGAGCTCGTCGAGGCCCCCACCCTGCCCTGGGTGGCGATGGCCCGCTTCGGCGGCGGCCAGCACGGACTCGGCGGCGACCTGCTCGCCCCCGACCTGCTGGGCAAGCTCGACCTCAACGGCTACTGCGCCGACGCGTACACCACCAGCATGGCCAAGGTGCCGCGCCTGGACGGCGAGAGCGGCCAGGACCTGCGCATGCGGGAGATCACCTACTTCCACCTCACCCGCTGGCTGGAGACCCTGCTCAGCCACGACGAGTCGCTGGGCTCCGCCACCGGCCTCGCCACCCGGATGCCGTTCTGCGACTGGCGGCTGGTCTCCTACGCCTACAACGTGCCCTGGGACCTCAAGAGCTTCGGCGGCCAGGAGAAGGCCCTGCTGCGCGCCGCCGTCGCCGACCTGCTGCCCGACGACGTCGTCAACCGCGCCAAGAGCCCCTACCCCGTCACCCAGGACCCGGCCTACGGCCACGCGCTGTGCGACGGCATGACCGCGCTGCTCGCCGACCCCGCCGCACCGGCCGCGCCGCTCGCCGACACCGCCGGGGTGCGGGCCCTCATCGACGACCCGTCCGTCCTGGACAGCGGCATGCGCGCCTGGGTCGCCCGCGCCAACGTCGAGATGCTGCTCGGCCTGAACGACTGGCTGCGCCGCTACGGCGTGCGGGTGGAGCTGTGAGGGCGCCGGGCACGCCCGGCGCGGTCCGCGCGCCCGTCATCGGACGGGACGCCGGACCCGCCGGGCGGGCCGTGCGCGCCCTGGCGGGCGCGGCCGCGCTGACCCACATCCTGACCGCCAAGGTCCCCGACCACAGCACGGGCCAGCTGCTCGCGGCGGCCGCCACGGCCGTCGCCCTGGCCGCCGCGTACACCGCGCTGCTGGCCGTGCTGCGGCCGCTGCTCACGCGGGGCGCGCGCGGCGGCCTCGCCGGGTGGCCGGGCGGCGCGCTGCTCCTGCTGCCGATGCTGCTCTACCCGATCGGCGTGCTGCCCGAAGGACCGGCGCTGGGCGTCGCCCTGTACGTGGAGCTGTCCGTGCTCACCGCCGGGCTCAGCGGCTACGGCGGCATCGAACTGGCCGCGCTGCCCACGCTGGTGCTCGGCTACCGGCCCGTGCTGTACGGCCCGTTCAACGCCGTGGACCTCGCCGAGCGCAGCATGCGCCGCCGCTGGCACGGCACCCCGGAGCGGGTCGCGGGCGGGCTCGCCGTGGCCGGTCTTGGCTGGTTCTGGATCGTGCCGCCGCTGGCCTCGGTGTCCGGCGGCGTCGGCGACGCGTTCGACGCGCTGACCGCACTCGACCCGGTGGCCGGCGGTGCGGTGCTGATCGCCGGTGTGCTGTACGCGCTGCCCGCGGCGGGTCCGGCCCGGCTGCGGCGGCTGGGCGCGGGGGCGTTCGTGCTGCTCGGCCTCGGCGGCATGGTCGGCGCCGTACCCGACGTGCTGTGGCCGGTGACCATCCTGGCCGGTCTGGTGACCGGTCTGGTGCGGCTGCGGTCCGCCGGGCCCCGCGAGGCGCGCGCCCTCGCGCCGGCGGCCGCGGCCCGTCCGCACGTCGAGACGTCTTCCACCACTCGTTGAGACCGTCTGCGGAGCATCCCCCCATGGCTGAGAACATCGCTGAAAGCGCCCAGAGCACACCGGGCACCCCGGACACCGGGCCGGCGACGTCCCCCGGCGGCGACCGGGCCGCGCTCGCGGCCTGGGCGCCCCAGTTCGGACTCCGGCTGACGACCCCCCGGTTGGAGCTGCGCGTCCCCGACGAGAACGACCTCATCGCGCTCGCGGAACGCGTCGCCGACCAGGGCATCCACGCCCCCGGCGAAGCGCCCTTCCCCGGCGGCTGGAGCGACGTACCGCCCAAGGCGGTGGCGGGCAGGGTCCTGCAGTACCTGTGGAAGGGACTCGCGCTGAGCCGCCCCGACTACTGGAACCTCGGCCTCGCGGCCTTCCTGGACGGCCGCCCCATCGGGGTACAGGGTCTCCAGGCGCGGGGTTTCCCCAAGCTCGGAGAGATCGCCACCGAAAGCTGGCTGGTCCGTGACCAGCAGAACCAGGGCTTCGGCACCGAGATGCGCGCCGCCGCGCTCCGCCTCGCTTTCGAGGGGCTTGGCGCCCGGTACGCCACCTCCGCCGTGTTCGAGGACAACGCCGCCGCTCTGGCCGTCAACAAGAAGCTCGGCTACCAGCCGGACGGCATCGAGGTGCAGGCCCGCCGCGGCGAGCCCACGGTGCTCACCCGCTGGCGTCTGGACGGCCCGCAGTGGGAGCTGAGCCCCGCCGCCGACGTACCCGTCGCCAGCCACGGACTCGACGCCTGCCGCGCCGTGCTGGGCGCCCGACCGCAGCAGGCAACCCCTTCCGCGCGACAGGAGCCGACGTGATCCATGACTCCATCACCGACTGCGTCGGCGGCACCCCGCTGGTCCGGCTCAGCCGCCTGTTCCCCGAGCCGGGCATCGAGGTGCTCGCCAAGCTGGAGATGCTCAATCCGGGCGGCAGCGTCAAGGACCGCTCCGCGCGCTACATCATCGAGCGGGGCATCCGCGACGGGATGATCCGTCCGGGCACCCGCATCGTCGAGAGCACATCGGGCAACTTCGGCGTGGCGCTCGCCATGGTCGCGGTCCGCTACGGGCTGCGCTTCACCGCCGTGGTCGACCCCAACGCCTCCCGTACCAACCTGCGGATACTCCGCCAGTTCGGCGCCGGGATCGAGATGGTCGACGAACTCGACTCCGCGGGCGGCTATCTGCACACCCGGCTGGCACGGGTCCAGGACCTGCTGGCCGACGACCCGGACGCGGTGTGGATCAACCAGTACGCCAACCAGCTCAACTGGGAGACCCACGCCGCCACCACCGCCCGCGAGGTCGTCGCGGACTGCCCGGAACCCGTCGACGTCCTGGTGGCCGCCGTCAGCACCACCGGCACCCTGCACGGGCTCGCCCGCGGACTGCGCCGCACCTGGCCCCGGCTGAAGGTGGTGGCCGTGGACGCGGTGGGCTCGGTCATCTTCGGCACTCCGCCGGGCCCGCGGATGCTGCCGGGCGTCGGGTCGAGCCGGGTGCCGGAGCTGCTCACCCCCGCCGAGATCGACCAAGTGGTGCACATCGACGACGCCACCGCCATCCACGGCTGCCACCGGTTGCTGCGCCACGAGGCGATCTTCGCCGGTGGTTCGTCCGGCTCGGTGGTGGCCGCCATCGAGGAACTCCTGCCCGAACTCCCGCGCCCCAGCCGGGTGCTGACCCTGCTGGCCGACCGGGGGGAGCGCTATCTCGACCTCGTGTACACCGACGAGATGGCGATCGAACACGACGAACTCGCCTACTCAGGACACTGACGACGGCTGGTCTCCGGCCCTCGGACCGCGCCGCGGCCGCCCCACAGCGGGGGCGGCCGCGGCGTCCCCAAGCCACCCGCGCCACCCACCCGCTTAGGCTGCACTCGCCCTAGCGGCCCTCCACCGCGGCGCGAGCGGCGCGCGACCGTCTCCGGCTGGAGTGGACGGGCCGTCTGTCACCCGCACACGACCGCAGGACATCACACGACATTCGGCCGTCCAGCCGATCGAGGGGAACCATCGTGGACGACGTGCTCGTACTCGCACGGCTCCAATTCGCCATCACCGCCATCGCGCACTTCCTGTTCGTCGCTCTGACGCTCGGCCTGGTCACCTACCTCGTGGTGATGCAGACCCGCTGGGCGATCACCGGGAAGGAAGCCCACCGGCGGCAGACCCGCTTCTGGGGCCAGCTCTACGTCATCAACTACGCCCTGGGCATCGGCACGGGCCTGGTGATGGAGTTCCAGTTCGGGCTCACCTGGAGCGGCCTGACGCACTTCGTCGGCAACGTCTTCGGCGCCCCGCTGGCCATCGAGACCCTCGTCGCGTTCTTCGCCGAGTCCACCTTCCTCGGCCTGTGGATCTTCGGCTGGAACCGGATGGGCCGGGTCCTGCACACCGCGATGCTCTGGCTGGTGGCGCTCACCGCGTACTCCTCGGTCTTCTTCGTCCTCACCGCCAACGGCTTCCTCAACCACCCGGTGGGCTACGAGATGAAGGACGGCGAGGTCCGCCTCACCGACTTCACGGAACTGCTCACCAACACCAACGCGCTGTCCGCGTCCTTCCACATCATCGCCGCGGCGATGGTCACCGGGTCCTTCTTCATCATCGCCGTGAGCGCCTGGCACCTGCGCCGCCGCACCGGCCACGAGGAGTTCTTCTGGTCGTCGATGAAGCTGGCCCTGCCGCTCACCCCCGTGTTCATCCTGGCGACCGCGTCGCTCGGCGGCATGCAGATCGGCTACTCGGTGAAGCAGACCCCCACCAAGTACGGCGAACGCTCCGAACGGGCCCAGGAGATGGCCGACACGTTCACCCAGAAGTTCGGGCCGGACAACTACTTCGCCCCCGGATTCGCCCAGACCGCGGAATTCGTCATGATCATCCCGGCGCTGCTGATGATGCTGATCGCCGTCATCAGCGTGCTGTTCATGATCAAGCGCAACCTGATCCGCCGCAAGGTCCTGCTGTGGCTGCTCACCGCCGCCGTCTTCCTGCCCTACCTCTCGAACATCTCCGGCTGGATCTTCCGGGAAGTGGGCCGCCAGCCCTGGGCCGTGTACGGCCTGCTGAAGACCGAGGACGCCGTCACACCAGGGCTCACCCAGGGCGCGGTGCTGAGCTCGCTGCTCATCTTCGGCACCCTCGTCACCGTACTGCTGGTCGTGGACTGGACGTTGCTCATCCGGTTCGCCAAGCGCGGTCCGGACGGGTCGCACCTCGGGCGCGCGCCGGGTGACGAGGAATCGCTGAACCCACCGGGCCAGGACCAGGACCAGAGGAAGGGTGAGGCCCAGGGGCGGGACCAGGACCAGGTCCCCGCGCTGTCCGCCTCTTCCGCCGCTTCTTCTGCCTCCTCCTCGTCCTCGCCTTCGTCCTCTTCTTCCGCGCCCACCTTCTGACAGCCCTTCCGACGGCGCTGACACACTGGGAGTTCAACGTGTGGCACAACATCTGGTACGCGCTGCTGGGGCTGCTCCTGGCGGGCTACCTCGTCCTGGACGGCATCACCATCGGCACCGGGATCATCGGCCGGTGGCTGGCCCGCGACGACGCCGACCGGCACACCGTCGCCGCCGCCACCGGACCGTTCTTCCTGGGCAACGAGGTCTGGCTGGTCGCGTCCGCGGGCATCGTCCTGGGCGGCTTCCCCGGCCTGGAGTCCACCGTCATCAGCGGGATGTACCCAGTGGTCGTGTGCGCCGTCGCGGCCCTGCTGGTCCGGCAGGCCGCGATGCAGTTCCGGCGCCGGGTGTCCGGCGAGCGCGCGCGGGGCCGCTGGGAGGCCCTGGTTCACCTGACCTGCCTGGTGCTCGCGCTGATGTGGGGCGCGCTCGGCGGCGCGATGCTCGGCGCCGTACCGGTCGAGGACGGGCACCTCGGCATCGACCTGGGCCTACTGCTGCGCCCGGTGCCGGTGCTGTCCGCGCTCACGGCGGTCGCCGTCTTCGCCCTGCACGCGGCGGTGTTCCTCGCGGTGCGCACCGACGGTCCTGTCGCCACGCGGGCCGCGGAGCTCGCTCAGCGGCTGGCGCCGGTCGCGGCCGGACTCGCCGGGCTCACGGCGCTGGCGGCCGTCGCGGACGGCCGGGCGCGGGACGGACTGCTCAACCCGCTGTCCGCCGCGCTGCTGTTCCTGGTCGCCGTCGGGGCCCTGCTGTTCGCGCCGCGGCTCGCGGCCGCCGCGCACCGGCGGGCGTTCTTCGTCAGCGGCTTCGCCGCGCTGGCCCCCGTCCTGGTCATCGGCGCCGCGCACTTCCCGCAGGCCGTGGTCAGCACCGCGGGCTCGGGCGAGCACCTCTCGGTCTCCGAGGCCGCGGCCGACCCCTCCACGCTCAGCGTCGTCGGGCCCGTGGTGCTGCTGGTCCTGCCGGTGCTGCTCGCCTTCCAGGCGATGCAGTGGTGGGCCTTCCGCGCCAAGGCGGACGACCGCTCCCCGGCGTACTTCTGATGGGTGATCATTGATGGGCGGCCAGCGCACCGCGGCGGTCGCGGACACAGGCACGGGTATGGACACGGACACAGGCACGGGTACGGGTACGGGCACGGGTATGGACGCGTACGGCGACCGCGCGGTGCGGCGGCGACTGCTCGGCCTGACCCCGCGGGCCCGCACCGCCGGGCTGCTGGTGACCGCCGCCGTGCTGCTCGGCGCGGCGGGCGTCGTCGGGCAGGCCGTGGCCCTGGCCGTGCTGCTCGGCGGGGTGTTCGCGGGGGACGGCGTCTCGGGCGACGCCGTCGCGTGGGCCGCGGCGGCCGTCGCGGCTCGGGGGATCGCCGGATGGGCGCAGGCCGCCGCGGCGCAGCGGGCCGCGTCCGAGATCAAGCTCGCGCTGCGGACCGGCCTGCTGGACGCGGCCGCCCGCCGCACCGCGTACGACGCGGGCGGCCGCCGGACCGGTGAGGTCAGCACTCTGCTCACCCGAGGCCTGGACGCGCTCGACCCGTATCTCGTCGGCTATCTGCCGCAGACGCTGGTGGCCGGTCTCGTCCCGCCCGCGGTGGCCGCGACCATGCTGGTCCACGACCCCGTCAGCGCGCTGATCCTGCTGGTCAGCCTCCCGCTGGTGCCCGTGTTCGGCGCGCTGGTCGGGCTGCACACGCGGGACGCCACCGCCCGCCAGTGGGCGGCGCTCGCGCGCCTGGGCGGACACTTCCTGGACGCCCTGCGCGGCCTGACCACGCTGCGCGTCTTCGGCCGTGCCGAAGCCCAGGAGGGCATCGTCGCCGAAGTCGCCGACGCGCACCGCAGGGCCACCATGCGCACCCTGCGGATCACCTTCCTGTCCACGCTGGTGCTGGACACCGTGGCCACCCTGTCGATCGCCCTGATCGCGGTCCCGGTCGGCCTGCGCCTGCTCGGCGGCTCCCTGGACCTGACGACCGCGCTGACGGTGCTGCTGCTCGCCCCGGAGGCGTTCCTGCCGCTGCGCGCGCTGGGCAGCCGCTTCCACGCGGGCACGGAGGGTCTGACGACCGCACGCGAGGCGCTGACCTCACTGGACGCGGCGACTGGGCCCGACATGGGCGCGAGCGCCGACGCGGGTACCGGTCCGGGCCCGCGGCGCGCGGGCGCCGCCGTGCCCGCCACAGCCATCGCGGGGATCGCCCCGGCCCCCCGGATCAGCTTCGAGGACGTCACCGTCCGGCTGCCGGAGCGTCCCGAACCCGTCCTGCGCGAGGTCTCGTTCAGCGTCGAACCAGGGGAGCGGGTCGCCCTGACCGGCCCCAGCGGCGCGGGCAAGTCCACCCTGCTCGCGCTGCTGCTCGGTCTGGTACGGCCCGAGTCGGGCCGGATCCTCATCGGCGGAAAGGACCTCGCCGCGCTCGACCCGGACGCCTGGCTGCGGCACATCGGCTGGGTGCCGCAGCGGCCGCACCTCTTCGACCGCAGCGTCGCCGACAACATCCGCCTGGGTGACCCCGACGCCACCGACGCGCGGGTCGAACGGGCCGCCCGCGCCGCCGCGGCCCACGACTTCATCGCCGCGCTGCCCGACGGGTACGCGACCCGGCTCGGCGCGCGCGGCACCGGGGTGTCCGCGGGGCAGCGCCAGCGCATCGCGCTCGCCCGCGCCTTCCTGCGCGACGCGCCGCTGGTCCTGCTCGACGAACCCACCGCCGGGCTCGACGCCGACAGTGAGGCGGCGGTGCTCACCGCGAGCCAGCGGCTGATGGCGGGCCGTACGGTCCTGGTGGTCGCGCACCGGGAACGGCTGGTCCGCGACGCCGACCGGCGGCTCGACGTACGTGACGCACGGGTGCGCACCTTGGAGGCCGTCCGGTGAGAGACCTGCTCTTCGTCCTGCGGACCGCGGGACCCTCCCGACGGCTGCTCCCGGCCGCCTGCCTGGCGCTCGCGGCCGACCTGGCCGGGGTGGCGCTGATGACCCTGGCCGCCTGGCTCATCGCGCGCGCCGCGCAGCATCCTCCGATGGGCGTGCTGTCCGTGGCCATCGTCGCGGTACGGGCGCTGGCCGTGACCCGCGGCCTGTTCCGGTACGGGGAGCGGCTCGCGGGCCACGACGCGGCGCTGCGCGCGGTGGCACGGCTGCGCGGCAGGGTGTTCGGCGCCCTGGCCCGCCGCCCCGCCGCCGACCGGGACGCCCGCGCGGTGCGGGACGCGGACGCCGCGTCCCGGCTGGTGGCCGACGTCGACGTGGTCCAGGACGCCCTGCTGCGCGTGGTGTTGCCGGTGGTGTCGGCGCTGGCCGTCTCGGCCGCGGCGGTCGGCTGCGCGGCGCTGGTGTCGCCGCTGGCCGGGCTCGTGCTGCTGCTGGGCCTGGCGGTCGGCGGCCTGCTGGTGCCCGCGCTGACCGCGTTCGCGTCGGCGCGGACCGCGCGGCGCGGCGCCGCCCTGCGCGCGGAACTCGCCGTGCGGACCGTCGACTTGCTGGACGGGGCGGCGGACCTGCGGGCCTTCGGCGCGGCCGACCGGGAGACGCGGCGGGCCGTCGGCACCGCCCGCAGGCTGCGCGCCCACGACCGGGGCGCGGCCCTGCTGGCCGCGTTCGCCGCGGCCGCCCTGACCGTGGTGCAGGGCGCCACGGCCGTCGCGGTCGCCCTGGTCTGCGCGCGCCACGTGCCCGGTGTCTGGTCCGTCGTCCTGCCGCTGCTGGCGCTGGCCTCCTTTGAAGTGCTCGCTCCGCTGCCAGCGGCCGCGCAGCGGCTCACGGCCCTGCCCGAGAGCGCCCGTCGCGTACGCGCCCTGCTGAACACGCCGGGCGCACCGGGCGCGTCGGGCGCGCTGGACGCGCCGGACGTACCGGCGGATCCGCCGGGGCTCAAGTCGGCCGCGAGCGGCGGGCCGTTGGCTGAAGGTGCCGGGGCCGCGATGCCGGTCCGCCCGGATGCCCCGACATCCGGGCGGACCGCGGCGACGCTCGCCCCACCACAGACCGCGGCGCCCGGAACCACCCCCAAACCGGGCGCCGCGCACCTCCCCGTACCTCTTCCCGGACCCCGCTCGGTGCACCTCTCGGTGCGTGACCTGCATGTACGCCACCGGCCCGGCGGTCCGTACGCGGTGCGCGGGGTCGATCTGGAGCTGCCGCCCGGACGGCGGGTGGCCATCGTCGGGGCCAGCGGCGCGGGCAAGTCGACGCTGCTCGCCGCGATCGCCCGGCTGGTCGCGGTGGAACGCGGCGAACTCCTGCTGGACGGGGCGGACCTGGGACAGGTCCCGGAGGCCGTGCTGCGCCGCACGGTCAGCGGCGCGCTCCAGGACGCGCACGTCTTCCACACATCCCTGCGGAACAACCTGCTGCCCGCCAGGCCCGACGCCAGCGACGCCGACCTGCGCGACGCGCTGCGCCGGGCCGGTCTCCTGGACTGGGTGCTGGCGCTGCCCGAGCGGCTGGACACCGTCGTCGGAGCCGACGGCGGCCGCCTGTCCGGCGGGCAGCGCCAGCGGCTGGTGCTGGCCCGCGCGCTGCTGGCCGCGCCGCCCCTGCTGCTGCTCGACGAACCGACCGAGGGCGTGGACGCGGCCACCGCGGACGCGGTGCTGGCCGACGTGCTCGCCTCCACCCGAGGCAGCTCCCTGATCCTGGTCACCCACCGCATGGAAGGCCTGGACGCCCTGGACGAGGTCCTGGTGATGGACACCGGCCGCGTCATCCGCCGCGGCGCACCGGCGGACGTACTCCCGCGCCCGGCGCGCCCCCTCCCGGAGACCCCGGAGACCCCGGAGATCCTGGAGCCCGACGCGGCCGTGGTGTGAGGCCCGGCGGGTCCACCGGACCCGGAGCCCGGCGCGGATGCGGGTCGCGGGTCACGGGTCCGGTGCTGACGGTGTGTCAGGCGGTCGGCAGGGTCGCGCGGTACCAGGGCGCGGCGCGCCGGAAGCAGGTGTCGAAGCCGTCGCCGGGTGTCTGGCGGACGTCGGACCACAGGGCGGTGGCCTCGAAGAAGTGATCCGTCGTCAGCAGGTCGAGCACGGACAGCGGGACGCCCTTCTCGGTGAGGATCGCTCGGGCCCGTTCGGCGGTGAGCTCGCCGCGCGGCCAGGGAATCCCCGCGCACTCGGCGACGGCGCGCAGGGCGCGGCCCGCGGTGACCGGCACCGGGTGGGCGGCGTGGTAGACGGACGAGGTGAGGGCGGAGTCCGGGGCGAGCGCGACGGCCGTCAGCAGCCGGGCCAGGTCCGTTACGGCGATCATCGACATGCGGGAGAGCCAGCCCGCCACCGCCCCCGGCAGGGCGCGCAGCAGCCGGGCCAGACCCCGCGCCACCCAGACGTCCCCCTCCCCGTAGACGAGATGGGGACGCAGGACGACACCGCCGGCCGAGAGGACGGCGTCCTCGGCGACGGCACGGGTACGGGAGGTGGCGGATCCCGGATTGCGGGTCAGCTCCTCGGGCCGGTCGCCGCGGAAGGTGCCGCGGCCGTAGACGGAGGCGGTGCTGAGCTGGACGATGCGGCGGACTCCGGCGCGGCGGGCCTCGGCGACCAGGGCCGCGGTGCCGCGCGCGTTGACGGCTTCGTTGGCCTCGGCGGTGCCGCCGATCTGCGCCGCGCAGTGGATCAGCAGGTCGACTCCGTCGCACACTCCGCGCAGGGTGCCGGGGTCGGTCAGATCGGCCCGGACGGTGCGGGCGCCGACGCCGGGCCCGGACACGGCCCAGCGGTGCTTCATGAGTCTGAGGTCGGCTCGCTGCCGCGCGGCCTCGCGGGCGACCTGACCTCCCACGAACCCGGACGCGCCGGTGATGAGGATGCGGGGCACTCGGCACTCTCCCTGGCGACGGTCGGGTTCAGCGGACGTGGGGGCACACGACGAGGTCGGTGGTGAAGACGGTCTTCCGCTGCTGGCTGCCGTGCACGCGTACCAGCAGGTCGCCCGTGGAGCCGTACGGTTCGGGCTCCGCCGTTATCCAGCAAGGCGCGTCGAACTCGGCGTAGCGCGTGAAGGCGCTCTCCACTCCGAGCAGCAGGGCGTCGGGGAGCCCGGTCGAGGCGTGGGCGGCCTGCCGGGCGGCCTGCAGGAGGACCATGCCGGGTATGTGGTCGACCGGGTGGTCGAAGTAGGTCGGGTGGGTGGTGTCGACGCGTAGTTCCCAGCGGTTGCGCGCCCCCGCGGCCGGCTGGCCGAGGACGACGTGCCGGGTGCTGCCGTGGCCCACGGCGGCGGGGTCGAGGGGCGGCGGCGTGGGGCGGTCGGTGGTGGTGGGGCGCTCGCCGCGCAGCCGCCGGTACACATCCGGGCTCATGCACCGGAACGTGGCGGAGGCGGTGGCCCGAGCCCCGTTTCGGCGCAGCACGGTGACGTCGTAGCGCATCTCCCGCAGCTGGCCGCCGCGGCGGACGACGTCCCGGCAGACCGTGTGCATCTCGATGTCGGTGGGGACCGGGTCAGCGGCGAGCAGCTCGGGCTCGGCGTCAACGGAGATGTGCGACATCAGGAACTGGTCGCCGAACGGAACGTCGAACGCGGCGTGGGCGAGGAGGGAGCCGACCTGGCGGACGGACTCGATCAGCAGCATGGGGTCCTGGTAGCCGAGGTGGGGAGCGAACAACGCGTGACCGCGCGGCCATTGGGCGTTGACGACGAAGGTGTCGCAGTCGCCGGGGTCCGTGGGCTCCTCGCGGCGCCAGCCGGTGAGGAGGACTTCCGATACCGCCGCGCGGTGGACGTACTCGCACGGCACCGTGGTGGTCAGTCCGGGGCGTGGGACCTGTACGGCGGGAGTCTTGCTGGTGAGGTGCGGCATGTGCGGGGCTCCTGTCGGTTTCTGGGCAGGTGGCAACAAGCCGTCGTCTGTTGCCCACACTCCGTGGCCAACGTTCCGGCGCACAAGATACAGACAGGTCGGTCCGGTCTGGCAAGGGGGGGCGGGGTTTCTTGCGCCAGATGTGAACTTCTGTGTCCAATCGGGGGAGTTCGGCTCGCCCCTTTCGTCGGTATCGTGCACATGAAGCATGCCTAGCGGTATGGTCTGACGCGGAAAGATCGACTCTTGGTCAAGGATTCCTCTAGTCTTGGTCAAGAATTGACCCCCCTCTTGTGGAGCGGCGAGGGTGTCAACGGCCCCGAAATTTCGGGGCCGTTGCAGCTCACAGCAGTGAGATAGGGGTGGGTAGGGGTTGCCATGGGCGGGCGTGGCGAATCTTGCGGTGCATAGACAATCAGACAAGTCTGTTTGGTATCTTCTCATCGTGAACCCCAGTCCGTGATGACGTAGTGGTGTCTCAGGGGGAGCAGATGAACCGGCAGTACACGAATCTCCTGGCGCCGTCGCCGCAGCGCCACCGCTCGCACAGCCCGGCCGCACCGGCCCCGCACACGGCCCCCTCGCCCGGTGCGGCTCGGGCGGGGAACCTGAACGTCCTGGTCGTCGAGAACGATCAGCGGGCCGCCGACGCGCTCCTGCAGGGGCTGGTCCGGCAGGGCTTCGCCGCCCGCGGTGTGACCACCGGCGCCCAGGCGCTGCGCGGATACCGCGAGGCCGACCTGATCCTGCTCGACCTCGACCTGCCCGACCTGGACGGCCTGGAGGTGTGCCGGGGCATCCGGGCGGTCAGCGACACTCCGATCGTCACGGTCACCGCGCGCGGCTCGGAGCTCGACTGCGTACTCGGCCTGCAGGCGGGCTCGGACGACTACCTGGTCAAACCGTACGGCTTCCGCGAGTTGCTGGCCCGAATGGAGGCGGTGATGCGGCGGGTGCGCTCGCAGTCGGCGCACCAGGACGACGCCCGGACCCTCACCTGCGGGGCGTTGCGCATCGACGCGGGGGCTCGGGTGGTCACCCTGGACGGGGAGCCGCTGGACCTGACGCGCAAGGAGTTCGACCTGCTGTACCTGCTGGCCTCGCGGCCCGGCACGGTGATTCCGCGGAGCCAGATCATGGCTCAGGTGTGGGACGACGCGTGGTCGACGCGCGGCCGCACGGTGGACACGCATGTCGGAACCCTGCGCGGCAAGCTCGGTTCCAGGGAGTGGATCGTCACCGTCCGGGGCGTCGGCTTCCGGTTCGGGCATCCGGTGGAGAGTCTCCGCTGACCCCGAGGGCGGGTCCTCGGTTCGCCGCCGCCCGGACCCTTCTCGGCCACCCTGTGTGTGTCATGTCCCATGGCCCCGATGCGCGTTACTATACAGACAAGTCTGTTGACTTCTGTGAGCGAACATAAGGATCTGGCATGGCTCAGCAGGAACGCGGCAAGCGATCGCGGCGGTCGATCCTGGAGGCCGCCGCCCATGTGTTCGATGAGCGCGGCTACGACGTCGCCAGCACCAACGACATCCTGGCCTGCACCGGGCTCACCCGCGGCTCTCTCTACCATCACTTCCCGTCCAAGGAGGCCATCGCCCAGGCCCTGGTGCAGGCGCACGCCGAGGCCCTGGAAGTGCCGGACCGGCCGGTGAAGCTGCAGTCCGCGATCGACCTCACGCTGGAATTCTCCCAGCGCCTCCAGAGCGACCCCGTGCTGCGCGCCAGCGTGCGCCTGACCACCGAGCAGACGTCCTTCAACTCCTCGCCGCGGACCGCCTACGAGCAGTCCACCGAGACCATCCTCGCCGTGCTGCTGGAGGCCGAGAAGCGGGACGAGATCCTGCCGGGGGTGGACGTGCACGAGGTCGCGTCGACCATCGTCGGCTCCTTCACCGGCCTGCAGATCATGTCCCAGGCCCACAGCAACCGCGAGGACCTGCCCGAACGGGTCGGCGTCTTCTGGAGGTTCCTCCTGCCGGGCGTCGCCACGCCGGGTCTGATCAGCCGCTTGCGCACGACACTCCCGACGGACTGACGGCGCACCGGGGAGGCAGGACCTAGGGGAGGCAGGACCTAGGGGCGGTCGGCGGGGTGGTCGTCCTGGCCGAACAGGGGGCGCAGCAGTCGCCACAGGCGGTGCGAGGCCTCGCCGTTCCACCAGTCGCGATCCGTGTGGCCCAGCGTCTCGATGCCCGCGGCCACCACCACGGCCAGGTCGGCCAGATCCTCCGCCCGGTCCCCGGCTTCCTTCAGCATCCCGGTCACTCGCTCGTGGATGACCGTCAGCAGGTCGTCACGCAGCCGCGGCGGCCCGGCTGAGCCGTCCGCGGCCAGCTGCATGCCCGCCCGCACGATCTTCTCGGTGCGCAGGGCCTCGCCGAGTGCGAACAGGAAGCGCTCCGGCGCGTCCGTCGTGGGGCCCGCGAACGCCTCGTCAGTCAGGGCCTCGACCTGGAGGCGGGCCTGCTCGTATACGGCGGCGGCCAGCGCCGAGGTGGAGGAGAAGTGGTGGTACAGCGCCCCACGGCTGACCCCGGCCCGACGGCAGATGCTCACCAGCCCCGCATCGGCGGGCCGGCCGTCCGCGATCAGCTCGGCGGTGGCATGGACGAGAGCCTGACGCGTCTGCTCGGATCGTGCCTGCATCAAGGTCACACCTGCCTTCTCTTCCCATTCATGCCCGGCACGCGGATAGCTGCAGACGTCGGCCACTACGGTCAAATGATCATACAGCTTAGCCTGTTTCTCTGAGGTGTACCGGTGCGGACTCCCTCTACTCGATCTTTGTGCGGCTTAAAGGCCTGGATTTTGCGGTCGATTGTCCGAAAGCAGCTGCATCGGGGGAAGGGCTTGGCTGACCGTGAAACATACAGATGTGTCTGCGGAGAGGGCCGCGCGGCCCGGCGGGTGCGCGACTTGACATAGATCTGGCAGTCCGTTGACACAGTTGCGGATGATTGTGGGAACCCTGAACCGACGTGCGTTGAAGCGGCTCCCGGCCCCCGTGAGACTGGAGGCATTCGTCGAAAGGGCCAGCGGCTCGGGGGATGGGAATGAATCAGCTTCAGCGACTCACGAACGACCACAGGGCCAGGGACTGCGCGCGGCGCTGTGGCCGGATCTGCGCCGTGTGCGTGGACCGGATGGGGGGTGAACTGCGCACGCTGCTCGACCTGTACGAGGAGAGCGACCAGGCGCTGGCCCCCGCGCCGCCGGTGTTGCGTGAGCGGGTCAGCGGCAGCCGGGGCTCCGTGGGCATCGTGCTCGACGAACAGGCCATGGCGCTGCGGGGCCGAGTGGCCGGGGTGCTGGCGCTGTGGGCGCGGCTCGTCGTGGACGAGCGGGGCGGCGGGTCCCGTCCAAAGGAGCGCGGGGTGGACGCCCTGGTGCGGTTCCTGCGGCGGCAACTGCCGTGGCTGGCCGGACATCCCGCGGGTGTGGACTTCGACGAGGAGCTCACCGAACTGCTCACCGAGCTTGGCAGACTGCTCGGACCGGGGCCGACGCGCGGGTTCCCGCTCGGGCCCTGTACGCGGCCGGGGTGTGCGGGAACGCTGCGCGGCGTGCTGTCGGCGGGCGGTGACGGGGTGCCCAGCCATGTCTCCTGCGACTCTGGGCACGCTCTGCCGCCGCGGCAGTGGCTGCTGGTGGCGAGTCGTATGCGTCAAGGAGCGGCGGTATGACCGGGCCGAAGGGGCCGACCGTGGGGCCGGTCGCGGGACCGACCGTGGGACCGACCGCGGGACCGGTGAAGCGGCGGACGGTGCCGACGGAGCTGGCCGCCCTGGCGATGGGGGTCTCCCAGGCCACCATCCGCAAGTGGGCGAGCCGCGGCAAGATCACACGCTATGGCGGCCCGCAGCGGGCCGAGTACGACCTCGACGAACTGTTCGTGCTGGCCCGCCAGAGCGAACCCGAGTGACACGCACTCCGAAACCACTGCGGAACACACCCGGATCCGTGCGGGGATCCGGTCCGACGAAGCCCCCCGAGGCCCCTGGCCACGGGGGGCTTCGTCGTCAACTCCCTTAAATCAAAGGGGAGTTGACGCCGCGTGGGGAAGGTGTCACACTTTTTCCGCGGCACCTCCATGCCCAGATCCACCCGCCCCTTCGGCCGGTGGCCCCCATGGACGACGCGCCCCCGAGCTTCCCGAAGTCCGCCGGACTCCTCCCGGATCCGTGTCCCGGACCCGGGCGGGCGCTGTGCCCGACTCCACCGGTTTCCCGACTCCACCGGTTTCCCGACTCCACCGGTTTCCCGAAGACACCGCGCGGCAGGCCCGTCCGGCCTGCCGCGCGGTGGTGTGCCGTGCCCGTGGCTCCGTGTCGTTCGTGCCGTACGAAAGAGAGATCCATGACGCTCTCCATACGCGATGCCCAAGCGTCGGCGCCCGCCCGGACCAGGCGGGCGCCGACGTCAGCCGGACTGCCGTCGCTGACGGGACTCCGCTTCTACGCGGCCATGGCGGTGTTCCTGTACCACGTCACCAGCCCTCAGCTCAGTCCCTTCAGCGGGCAGACCGCGCACGACGCGGCCCGGCTGTTCGGGATCGCGGGCGGGCTCGGGGTGTCGTTCTTCTTCATCCTCAGCGGATTCATCCTGACCTGGTCCGCCCGCCCCACGGACACCTCCGGCCTGTTCATGCGCCGCCGCCTGGTCAAGCTGTTCCCGAACCACCTGGTCACCCTGGTGGTCGCGCTACTGGTGTTCGCCGCCGGGGCCACCGCCTCCTGGGAGCACTGGCTGCCCAACCTGTTCCTCGTGCAGACCTGGTCCTGGGACCCGGCGGTGTCGTTCAGCATCAACGCCCCAAGCTGGTCGCTCGGTTGCGAGCTGCTGTTCTACCTGTGCTTCCCGCTGCTGCACCGCGCCGTGCAGGCGATCTCCGCGGCCCGGCTGTGGGCGTGGACGGTCGCCTTCGCGGGCGCCATCGTGGCCGTACCGGCGTTCGCGTACGCCGTCCTGCCCGGTGAGGTGCGCATCCCCGGCTGGCAGGTCAGCGAGGTGCAGAACTGGTTCGTGTACCAGCTGCCGCCGGTGCGGATGCTGGAGTTCGTGCTCGGCATGCTGCTCGCCCGGATCGTGCTGACCGACCGGTGGGTCGGCGTGCGGCTGTGGCAGGCGGTGCTGCTGTGCGGCGCCGCGTATGCCGTGGCGCTCAACGTGCCGTACCTGTACGCCCTTTCCGCGGTGTGGGCGATCCCGCTCGGCCTGCTGATCCCGGCCGCCGCGGTCGCCGACGTGCGCGGACGGCGCTCGCCGTTCCGGGGCCGGGCGATGAGATGGCTCGGCGAGGTGTCGTTCGCCTTCTATCTCCTGCAGGCCATCGTGCTGATCGGCGGCAGCAAGTACCTGGGCGCGCAGGCCGGTTACGGCTTCGCCGAGGCGGTGGGGCTGTGCCTGCTCGCCTGGGTGATCACCACCGTACTCGCGTACGCGCTGTACACGCTGGTGGAGAGGCCGGCGATGAAGCACCTGAGCCGACCGCGCCGAAAGGGCGCGGGGGCGGGCGCACCCGAACAACCGCCCGGCCGCGGCCCGGCCGCGGTGTGAGAACCGTTCCAACCCGTCACCAAGGATGTGTGGACATGCCCGAGACCAAGACCCCCGACCAGATTCCGCACGCCGCGCGCATCATGGACTACTTCCTGGGAGGTTCCGAGAACCTCCCGGTGGACCGCGCCGCGGCGGACGGCATCGTGAAGCTGCTGCCCGGCGGCCCGTTGGGGGCGCGCGCCAACCGGCGCTTCCTCAACCGGGCGGTGCGCACCGCCACCCGGCGCGGCATAGGCCAGTTCCTGGACATCGGCAGCGGCATCCCGGCCGTCGACGCCACCCACGAGGTCGCGTCCGCCGCCAAGGTCGTCTACGTCGACAACGACCCGGTCGTGGGCGACATCGCCCGCAGGCTCCTGGGCCCGGCCCCGGACGGCCGCACGGCGTACGTCGACGCGGACTTCCGCGACCCCGAGGCCGTCCTCTCGGCCCCCGAGACCAAGGAGCTGCTCGACCTCTCCCAGCCGGTGGCGGTCGTGCTCGGCGCGCTGCTGCACTTCGTCGTCGACGCCGAGGACCCGTACGGCACGGTCGAGCGCTACAAGGAGGCGCTGGCCCCCGGCAGCCTCCTGATCCTCACCCACTCCAGCCCCGACTACGTCTCCGGGGCGGTGCGGGCCGCGGTCGACGAGCTGTACACGAACCTGCGGGTCGACCTCGCCTCGCGGTCCCGCGCGGAGGTCACGCGGTTCGTGGACACCGAGGGCTGGACGGTGCTCGCGCCCGGCGTGGTGTCCGTCAACGAGTGGGAGACCGACGAGGAGCGGGCCGCCGACGCGGACTACCAGACCAACCGGGAGGACACGGCCGGCTTCGCCGCCGTCGCCGTCAAGAACTGACGGCCGCCCCGAGCGGCTCTCTCGGGCGGCTCCACGCCCTGCCCCGCCCCGCCGCGACATCCGCATCCGCATCCGCATCCGCATCCGCGTCGGTCGGCCGGTCGGTCGGTCTGGGCGCGGATTTCTTGTTTCCCTCCTACCAGAGGAAGTGTGTCGATGCCTGTTTCAACCTGGACGCCCGTCGGTCGCTGGACCGGTACGGTCACCCACGACGGAGAGGTGGACGACTACACGGTCGCCTTCGAGCCGGACGGTTCGCTCTCGGTCACGACCCGAAAGAGCACCGGCGCCGGGTCCTGGACCGTGCTCAGCGACACGGAACTGCAGTTCTCCCTGCGTGAGGACTTCAACCTCGACGTCACCCAGATCAGCCCCACCGGCCACCGGGCCGCCTACATACAGATCGACATCGCCGCGCGCCGCGACGGCGACATGCTCACGGGCGAGGGCAAGGCCGTCGTGTACGGCGTGGACGACGGCGTGATCTACGCGACGGGCGCCACGACCGAAGCGCGCAGGGTGTCATGACACGGCCGCAGGCGACGGATCCGGCCGCTCTGGCCGCCGAGGTCGCCCGGCTGACCGATCTCGTCGAGCTGGAGAAGCTCGTCGGACGTTACCTGGCCAGCCTCGACGAGGGCGTCTTCGACGAGACCTGGGCCACGTCCCTGTTCACCGAGGACGTCGAGATGACCTTCCCGGTGGGCAGCCACCACGGCATCACCGGCGTCGGCGGCTTCACCAGCGAGATCATGGCGCGCTGGGGCCGTACGCACCACCACGGCTCCGATACCTCGGTCGACCTCGGTTCCGACGGCGACCGGGCCGGGCTCAGCTGGAGCCTGATCGCCTCCCATGTGCACCACGGCTCGCCCGTGCCGCCGAGCCCCTCCGAGTACTTCCAGCTCGGCGGGCGGTTCACCGGCGCGGCCCGGCGCACGCGGGACGGCTGGCGCTTCGACCGGGTGCGGCTCGGCATCGTGTGGACCACGGGAGCCGTGCCCAAGGGCGTGACCGAGGTCGACGCCACGACGCTCGACACACGCGGAAACGCCTCCGCCGACACCAGCGCCTCCGCGGACGCCAGCGCCTTAGCCGACACCTCAGCGACCCAGCGACAGCACTGACATCAGAGCGACGAAGGAGAACGGACGCATGCCTACCACGCTCACCCCCGAGCAGCAGCGGGACGTCATCGAGAGGGTCTTCCACGAGGGCCTCGACCTCGGCGACCTCACGGCCGCCGACCGCTATCTGACCGCGGACTTCCGCAACAACGGCAGTCACGACGACTCCATGCGCGGTCCGGAGGCGTTCAAGCACACCATCAAGATCCAGCAGTCCGCGTTCAGCGACATCCGCTACGAGATCCTCGACTTCATCTCGATGGGCGACAAGGCCGCGATCCGCTGGGTGATGCACGGCAAGCACACCGGCCCGTTCATCGGCATCCCGGCGACCGGCCTTCAGGTGCAGCACCAGGCGATCATCTGGTTCCGCTTCGAGGGCGACCGGATCGCCGAGCGCTGGGGCATCGTCGACAACTTCTCCCTGGAGCGCTTCCTGAAGTCCGGCGGCAAGCCGACCGGGCCGCTGACCCCTGCCGGCGCGGGCGGCGGCCCCGAGGCGCGCAAGCCGGCCGCCTGACCGAAGCCCCGGACCCCGGACGGGCGCCGGCCGCCAGGGAGCGGACCGGCGCCCGTCCGGTGTCCAGCGGGCGACCGACTACTCAAAGGGAGGGAGGATCCGTGCCGATCGACAGGAAAGTGGCGCGCTTCAACCGCAAGTTCGCCAACCGTCTGGTGGGTCCGCTGTTCAGCCGACTGCCCGGATTCGGGAAGGTGCATCACCGCGGCCGCAAGTCGGGGCGCGAGTTCGCCACGCCGGTCAAGCTGTTCCGGCGCGGCGAGGACATCGTCATCACCCTGCCGTACGGACCCGGCTCCGACTGGGTCAAGAACGTACGGGCGGCGGGCGGATGCGAGATCACCACCAGGGGGCGGCGCATCCAGGTCGTCAACCCGGTGGTCTTCACCGACGACGGCACCACGAAGATGCCGGCCCTGACCCGCCGCATCCTGTCTCGGGTCGAGGCCGGCGAGTTCCTGGCGCTGACGCCGGTGACCGCGCCGAGTACGGCGGTACGGCGATGACCGCGCCCGGCCTGACGGTGCGCCCGGTGCGGGTCACGCTGCTCATCGGGTCGGCCCGCGACGGACGGCTCGCGCCGGACGTCGCGGGCTGGTTCGCGCGGGTGGCCGCGCGCCGCGACGACCTGGTGCTCGACGTCGTCGACGTGGCCGGGCACCCGCTGCCGGCGAGTCTCGACGCGAACGATCCGACGGCCGCGGCGCTGCGGCCGCGACTGACCGGGGCCGAGGCCTATGTCGTGGTCGTACCGGAGTACAACCGCAGTGTGCCCGGCCCGCTGAAGACCCTGATCGACAGCTTCCAGCCCGAGTGGCAGGCCAAGCCCGTCGGCTTCGTCGGCTACGGGCTCGGCACGGCCGGCGGAGTGCGCGCGATCGAGCATCTGCGGCAGATCTTCGCCGAGTTCCACTGTGTGGGCATGAAGGACATCGTCACCTTCCCCCGGATCAACGAACAGTACGACGTCGAGGGCCGGTTCCCGGCCGACGCCGAGGGAGCCGAATCCGCGGCCAAGGTCATGCTCGACCAGCTGCTGTGGTGGGCTCGCGCGCTGCGTGAGGCGAAGACGACACGCCCGTACACCTCCTGACCGGCTGTCAGCCGCCTCGGGCACCCGCCGCCCTGAGCTGCCCGAACTCTCCCCTGGAGCTCTTCCGGCTATTTATTGGCGGCTTGATGGTTGGATAGTTGTTAGTTGGTGTATTGATAGATAAGCAAGTTGCCGATACTCTCGTGATGACGGCGACGCAGCAGTGAGGCGCTGAGGGAGACAGTGATGAGCCAGGAGTTCAAGAACCACGACATGACGATGATGTTCGCGATCCACGGCGCCCTGCGGCGGGAGCTGGAGCGGATCGCACGGGTCACGGTCCGGGTCGACGAGGACCCCCGGCATGTGCTGAGCACGGCGGTCGGCTGGGAGCTGTTCAAGAAGTTCCTGACGATCCACCACACGTCCGAGGACGTCACCGTGTGGCCGGTGATGCAGCGGGCGCTGGCCGGGCGGCCCGACGAGCTGGCTCTCCTGGACGCGATGGAAGCCGAGCACGCGGTCATCGACCCGCTGCTCGCCGACATCGACGCGGCTCTCGCCGACCGGGAATCCGGCCTGGAGCGCCTCGGCGGCCTGACCGACGCCCTGCACGCCAAGCTCAACGGCCACCTCGACCACGAGGAGCGCGACGCGCTGCAGCTGATGGACCTCACCATGACCGCGGAGGAGTGGGCCGCCTTCGGCCTCGAACAGCGCACCCGCGTCGGTGACGACTCCCGCCGCTATCTGCCCTGGCTGCTCGACGACATGGACGTCGCCAAGCTCGCCGGAATCCTCCGCAACATCCCCGACGCGCTGAAGAGCGCCTACGAGACCGAGTGGCGCGCCGCCTACGAGGCGCTGGACCTCTGGGGCGCCAAGGCCGGATCCGCCGCCCGCTGACCCAGGGCCCAGGCCCCAGGGCCCAGGGTTCAGACCTGGGCTCAGGGCTCAGGGCTCAGGGCTCAGGGCCCAGACCCCCGCGTCTGGGAGCGCCTCCGCCTGCCGCGCCCAAGACACCTCTCGTACCGCCCCCCGTAACCCAGAGACATCGGAGAGAGCTCATGTCGCTGCAAGATCGCACCCAGGCCGTCCCCCGGTCCGCGGCGCCGCCAGAGAAGGACGCCAAGCTCGGCCTCGCGCTGCTGGTCATCGCCGCGGCGCAGCTGATGCTCGTCCTGGACAACACGATCGTGGCGGTGGCCCTGCCGAGCATGCGGAGCGCCCTCGGCCTGAGCGAGGCCAGCCTCGGCTGGGTCGTCACCGCCTACGCCCTGGCCTTCGGCGGACTGCTCCTCGCCGGCGGCCGCGCCGGTGACCTGTTCGGCCGCCGACGGGTCTTCCGGATCGGCCTGGTCGTCTTCGCCGCCGCCTCCCTGCTCGGCGGTCTGGCCACCAGCGGCGGACTGCTGATCGCCGCCCGGCTGCTGCAGGGCCTGGGCGCCGCCATCGCCGCGCCGACCGCGCTGTCCCTGCTGGCCACCACCTTCCCCGCGGGCCCGGCCCGCAACAAGGCGCTCGGCGTGTACGGCGCGATGGGCGGTCTCGGCTCGGTCGCCGGTCTGCTGCTCGGCGGCGCGCTGACCGAGTACCTGAACTGGCGCTGGGTCATGTTCGTCAACATCCCGATCGCCCTCGCCGTCCTGCTCGGCACCACGGTCCTCGTCGAGGGCGGCCGTGACCGCGGCAAGGTCGACGTGCCGGGCGCCCTCGCCGCCACCTTCGGCTTCGGAGCCCTGGTCTACGGCATCACGCGCGCCGGCGAGGAGGGCTTCGGCAGCACCGACACGCTGATCTCCCTCGGTGTCGCGCTGGTCCTGCTGATCGCCTTCGTGGCCATCCAGCGCACCGCGCAGGCGCCGATGATCCCCCGCGGCGTCCTGGCCGACAAGAGCCGCGTCGGCGCCAACCTGGTGATGTTCCTGGTCGGCGCGGGCATGCTCGCCACCTTCTACTTCCTGACCCTCTACATGCAGGTGGTCAAGGGCTACGACCCGATGATCACCGGCGTCGCCTACCTGCCGTACGCGGTGGGCATGCTGCTCGCGGCCGGCGCCATCGGCCCGCAGCTGCTGGCCCGGCTGCCCGAGCGCACGGTGATCTCCGGCGGCCTGGCCGTCGGCATCCTCGGCATGCTCTGGTTCAGCATGCTGGAGCCGGGCCAGAACCCCTGGGTGGCGCTGCTGCCCGCGCAGCTGGTCTCCGGTCTCGGCCTCGGCATGGTCTTCGTGACCGTCACCGTCGTCAGCGTCCGCGGGGTCGCACCGCAGGAGACCGGCGCCGCGTCCGGCCTGATCAACACCGCCCAGCAGATCGGTGGCGCGATCGGTCTCGCCACGCTGGCCGCGGCGGCGACCGTGATCACGCAGAACGCGTCCGACCCCGGCACGTCCGACGCGCTGACCACCGGCTACTCGTACGGCTTCCTGATCGGTGGCGGCCTCTACCTGCTGGGCCTGGTGACGGCGCTGATGACCGCGCCGAAGTCGGCGCCCCAGCCGCAGCAGGACGGGACACAGCCCCCCGTCGCGCTGTGACACACCCCGACGGCCCCGCCTCATCCCCCGCGGCGGGGCCGTCGGCACACCCCCCACCCGCAGCAAGCCCGGAAAGACGCGCCAACCAGAGCAGGCCCCAAAAAGCAGACCAAGAGCAGGCCAATAAGGGAACGGATATCCGTATGTCGACCGTAAGCACGGGAAATCGTTCGCTCGCACTGTGGGAGCTAGCCGACCTCGTGACGCCCATGGCCGTGCGCGTCGCCGCCACCTTCCGGGTCGCCGACCACATCGCGGTCGGCCGCGTCACCGCCGAGGACATCGCCCGAGCCGAGCAGCTGCACGCCGGGGCGCTGGAGCGGGTCCTGCAACACCTGGTCACCGTCGGCGTCCTCACCGCCGACGGCGGGATGTACGGGCTGACCGGCCTCGGGGAGCAGCTGCGTACCGACCACCCCGGCGGCCAGCACCGGCTCGTCGACCTCAAGGGAGCTCTCGGCCGCGGCGACCTCAGCCTCGTCGAGCTGGCCCACGTCGTGCGCACCGGCGAGCCCGCCCACCCCGTACGCTACGGCCTGCCGTACTGGGAGGACCTGTCCTCCGACCGGGCGCTGGCCGCGTCCTTCGACGCGATCATGGCCGACAACCTCGCGCGGGACGTGCCCTCGATCGCCGCCGCGTACGACTGGTCCGCGCTGGGCCACGTCTACGACCTCGGCGGCGGCAGCGGCGTCCTGCTCGGCGGGCTGCTCACGGCCCACCCTGAACTGCGCGGCACGGTCGTCGACCTCAAGGCCACCGACGGCGGCGCGGCGGCCCGCTTCCGGGAGCTCGGCGTGGCCGACCGGGCCGGAGTCGTAGACGGCAGCTTCTTCGACGCCCTGCCCGCCGACGGCGGGGGCTACATCCTCTCGTCCGTCCTGCACAACTGGTCCGACGACGACGCCCTGCGCATCCTGGACCGCTGCGCCGACGCCGTCGCGGACGGCGGCCGGATCCTGGTCATCGAGGAGACCGGCGAGAAACCCGAGACGGCCATGGACCTGAGGATGCTCGCCTACTTCGCCGGGATGGAACGCGGCGTCGACGACCTCGCCCGCCTCGCGGGCCGGGCGGGCCTCAGGCTGACCGGCGTCTTCGAGGCCGGCAGCCAGGCGGCCGGTGTCCGGTCGATACTGGAACTGGTCCGGCGAGACAGCGCCCGCTGAGGATTCCAGACCGCGGTGCACCCGAGGGGACGGCGGGTGCACCGCACTTATACTCGGCCAGGAGGTGCTGTTGTGCGGCTTGCACATAACGAGGTTGAGGATCCGGTGAGTCAGGTCAATCCGATGGTTCCCGTGACGAGGACCGAGGAGACCGCTGAGGTCCCCGGAGCGCTTCCGGATTTGCTCACGGGCTATATCAGTTACCTGCTGCGCCGGGTCTACGCCCAGTTCTCCGCCGCCTCCGACAGCGCCGACGGCACCGACACCGACTCTCGGGACTTCCTCGTCCTCGACGCCCTCAGCGGCCAGGACTGGGTGTCCCAGCTCGCCCTCGCCGAGCGTCTCGGCATCAACCGCACCATCATGGTCCAGGTCATCGACCGCCTGGAGGGCTGCGGCGAGGTCGAGCGCACCCGTAACCCCGACAACCGGCGCCAGTATGTGCTCTCCCTGACCGACCGGGGCCGCGCCGCCCTCAAGGACCGGCGCCGGGCCGTCGCCGAGCGTGACGCGCGGCTGACGGCCGCACTCACCCGCGCGGAGGTCGCGCGGCTCGACGAGCTGCTAGCCCGGTTGCTGCCCGAGTCGGCGCAGGCACTGGTGCGGGGGACCGCGTATCTGGTGGCGCAGGCCCATCTGAGGCTGCGCCGCCACGGCGACGACAAACTCGCCGGCACCGGCCTGCGCATCCGCCACTACGGCCCCCTGGCCGCGCTCGTCGCCTCCGGCCCCTGTTCACAGCAGCGGCTCGCGGAGTTCCTCGCCGTCACCGGGCCGGCCGTCTCGCAGCTCGTCGACGAACTGGTCAAGCTCGGGCTCGTACGCCGGGGCCGCGACCCGCGCGACCGGCGCCGGTACGCCCTGGAGGTGACCGAGCAGGGCCGGGAGAAACTCGCTGTCGTCACCGCGGCCGTCGAGGAACTCGCCAGCGACGTGGCGGCCATGCTCG
Organism: Streptomyces sp. O3; assembly: GCF_054788135.1. NCBI lineage: Bacteria > Bacillati > Actinomycetota > Actinomycetes > Kitasatosporales > Streptomycetaceae > Streptomyces > Streptomyces sp. O3. The sequence goes on along the minus strand of NZ_JBTVYK010000036.1, from coordinate 2,659 downwards.
GCCCCGGAGGCGAGGACGAACTGCGGGCGCTGCTGCTGAAGTTCCTTCAATCCACGCACACTGACTGAGACGCGCCCCGAAAGCGCAATCACCGGGACGCCAAGTCGACTAATCCGGCCAGGGGTTGACCCGCTGACTGAAACCTGTCACGCTTAACTCAGCGGTTGCCTCACGCCTTTTTCTGCGGCTCTCCATTCTGTGAATGGGGGGCCTTTTTTATGCGGTAATTCCGCCCCGAAGAAGGAGACAGCTCATGGTCACGAAGATGACCGAAGGCGCGACGGAATCGGCGCACATACCCGAGGAGATGACCTTCGACGTCATCATCCTGGGGTCGGGCCTGGCCGGTTCCGTGACCGGCACGATCCTGGCCAGGAACGGTGCGCGGGTTCTGCTGGTGGACGCGGCCGCCCACCCGCGCTTCGCTGTCGGCGAGTCCATGACCCCCCAGCTCGTGGAGTGGATCCACATCCTCTCCGAGCGTCACGACATCCCCGAGCTGAAGAGCCTCGCCAGCGTCCAGGCGTCCACCCGCGACATCGGCCCGACCTTCGGCACCAAGGCGCACTTCGGCTTCATCAAGCACGAAGTGGGCCAGGAGCCCGACCCGCGGGCCGCCACCCAGCTGGCGCTGCCCAAGATCTTCCACCAGAACAGCCATATGCACCGCCAGGACAGCGACTCGTTCATGTTCCATGTGGCGATCAAGTACGGCTGTGTGCCCCGGCAGAACTGGCGCGCGAGCGAGGTCGACTTCGACGACGACGGCGTGACCGTCACCGGCAAGAGCGCCGCACCGGGCGCCGAGGCCGAACAGTACCGGGCGAAGTACCTGGTGGACGCCTCCGGCGTCCGCTCGCCGCTCGCCGACAAGTTCGACCTGCGCGAGAAGCCGGCCCGCTTCAAGCACCACAGCCGCGCGATGTTCACGCACTACGTCGGCATCAAGCGGTTCGACGACGTGAGCGGCCACCCCAAGGACCTGCGCCCGCCGGCCGACTGGCACACCGGCACCCTGCACCACATGATCGAGCGCGGCTGGTTCTGGATCATCCCGTTCGACAACCACGACAAGTCCCGCAACCCGCTGTGCAGCGTCGGCCTGACCGTCGACGAGCGCACCTACCCCAAGCCCAAGGACCTCACCCCGGAGCAGGAGTTCCAGCTCTTCCTCGACAAGTACCCGGCCGTCAAGCGCCAGTTCGCCGGGGCGCAGCGGGTGCGCGAGTGGGTGTCCACCGACCGGCTCCAGTACTCGTCGAAGCAGACCATCGGCGACCGCTGGTGCCTGATGTCGCACGCGGCCGGTTTCATCGACGCGCTGTACTCCCGCGGCCTGTCCAACACCTTCGAGGTGGTGGACGCGCTGACCTCCCGGCTGCTCGGGGCCCTGAAGGACGGCGACTTCTCCGCCGAGCGCTTCGAGTACGTCGAGCGCCTGGAGCAGGGGCTGCTCCAGTACAACGACGAGCTGGTCAACAGCTCCTTCATCGCCTTCTCTCACTTCCGCCTGTGGAACGCGGTGTTCCGGGTGTGGGGCTCCTTCATCACCCCCGGCACCATGCGGCTGAGCAAGGCCCGCCTCGCCTACGCCCGCGACGGCCGCAGGGAGCACTTCGACGAGCTGGAGCGGGTCCCGTATCCGGGTCTGTGGTGGCCCCAGAGCGACTCCTTCAAGCAGATCCTGGACACCACCGCGGAGGCCTGCGAGAAGTACGAGGCGGGCGCGCTGACCGGTGACGAGGCCGCCGACATCATCTTCCAGACCCTGCGCGACTCGCCCACCGTGAACCCGGCCTTCGGCTGGAAGGACGAGAAGCAGCGCTTCATCTACCCGTCGGTGACGACGATGGCCCGCTTCCTGTACTGGGCGTCGGTGCAGGCTCCGACGGAGATGAACAGCGTCGGCCGGGAGTTCCTGCTCGGCATCGTCAAGGCCGGTTCCAAGGTCCGCAAGCTCCTCTGACCCGCGCGGCACACCACGACACTCCCAGGAAAGGGATGAGCATGTCTCCAGCAGCGCGGTCGCTGACCCGCACTCTTGAGCGACAGCCCGTTGAGCCGTTGAGCCTGCGCCGCGTGTGCGGCCTGTTCACGACCGGTGTCACCGTGGTCTCCACCGGGCCGAGCGGCCGAGCGGAAGGCACCACCGTCAACTCCTTCACCTCGGTCTCGCTGGAACCCCCGCTGGTGCTGTTCTGCCTGCACAAGCAGTCCCGGCTGCACGACTTGCTGCGGGAGAGCGGCGGCTTCACCGTGAACTTCCTGTCCGGGCGTCAGCAGCCGCTGGCTCGCCACTTCGCCGAAAAGCGGTCCGATGTGTTCGAGGGGGTCCCGCACCACTTCACCGCGGACGGACTGCCGGTGCTCAGCGAGGCCCTGGCCCACATCAGCTGCACCACCGTCGACGTGCACGCGGCCGGTGACCACGACATCGTGATCGGTGAAGTGGTGGAGTTGGGCCACCGGCACGGCGAGGACCCCCTGATCTTCTTCGACGGGTCGCTCGGCCCGCTCCAGACCGGAGTCGACCGGTTCAGCCAGGCCGACGGGCCGCCGACGCCGGCTCGGGCGTCCTGACATGCGCAAGGTGCTCATCGCCAACCGTGGCGAAATCGCTGTTCGGGTGGCCCGGGCGTGCCGGGACGCGGGGATCGCG
>NZ_JBTVYK010000035.1:0-79045 GCF_054788135.1 Streptomyces sp. O3 | reverse complement strand
CGACCCCCTCGGCCTGGTTGATCTTGAACTCGTCTTCCAGGGCGTCAAGACGCCCCCAGATCCGCACCATCTCGCCGCGCGCCGGAAGGCCAGCACGCCCTCGGGCGCGTCCAGCCACTCGACCTCGTCGCCCGCGCCGAGCCCCGGCTGCTCGCGGCGCACCGCGAGCGCGGCGCGGTACAGCTCCAGCGTGGAGTCCGGGTCGCCGGTCTGCGCCTGGACGCTCAGCTGGCCCCAGGTCGCGGGCTGCGGCAGCCAGCTGCCGCCGGTCCCGAAGCCGTACGAGCCGCCGTCGACGGTCCACGGGATCGGCACCCGGCAGCCGTCGCGGTAGCCGTCCTGGCCGCTGGCGCGCCAGAACGACGGGTCCTGGCGTACCTCGTCGGGCAGGTCGGTGACGTCCGGCAGGCCCAGTTCCTCGCCCTGGTAGAGGTACGCGGAGCCGGGCAGCGCCAGCATCAGCAGGGTCGCGGCGCGGGCCCGGCGCAGGCCGAGCGCGCGGTCGCCGGGCTCGCGCAGCTGGGTGCCCAGGCCCGCCGGGTTGGCGAAGCGGGTGGCGTGCCGGGTGACGTCGTGGTTGGAGAGCACCCAGGTGGCGGGGGCGCCGACCGGGCGCATCGCGCCGAGCGAGGTGTCGATGACCTCGCGGAGTTCGGCGGCGTCCCAGTGGGTGCCCAGGTACTGGAAGTTGAACGCCTGGTGGAGTTCGTCGGGGCGTACGTAGTGGGCGGTGCGCTCGACGGTGGGCGTCCAGGCCTCGGCGACGGCGATCCGGTCGCCGGGGTACTCGTCGAGGATGCGGCGCCAGCTGCGGTAGATCTCGTGCACGCCGTCCTGGTCGAAGAACGGCATCACGCCGTTGCCGAGGAGCTTGAGCTGTTCGCCGTCGCCGCCGATGTCCGGCAGGCCTTCGGCCTTGACCAGGCCGTGGGCGACGTCGACGCGGAACCCGTCGGTGCCCATGTCCAGCCAGAAGCGCAGGATGGAGCGGAACTCGTCGGCGACGGCCGGGTGTTCCCAGTTGAAGTCGGGCTGCTCGGGCGCGAACAGGTGGAGGTACCAGTCGCCGGGCGTGCCGTCGGGGTTGGCGGTACGGGTCCAGGCGGGGCCGCCGAAGATGGACTCCCAGTCGTTGGGCGGGAGTTCGCCGTCGGCGCCCTTGCCGGGGCGGAAGTGGTAGCGGTCGCGCAGCGGCGACCCCGGTCCTTCGGCGAGGGCGCGCTTGAACCACTCGTGCTGGTCGGACGAGTGGTTGGGCACCAGGTCGACGATGATGCGCAGGCCCAGTTCGTGGGCGTCGCGGATCAGCGCGTCGGCGTCCAGGAGGGTGCCGAACATCGGGTCGATGGCCCGGTAGTCGGAGACGTCGTAGCCCGCGTCGGCCTGCGGCGAGGCGTAGAACGGGCTCAGCCAGACGGCGTCGACGCCGAGGTCGCGCAGATAGGGCAGTCTGCTGCGCACGCCCTGGAGGTCGCCCATGCCGTCGCCGTTCCCGTCGGCGAAACTGCGCGGGTAGACCTGGTAGATGACGGCGTCCCGCCACCAGCCCGGACGGTCGGCGGTGCCGCGGTCGGCGGCGGGCTCCGTACCGGTGGTGGCGTCGGCGAGGTGCTGGGTCATGTCATCCCTGGGTGTGGTGAAGGTGGTGAGGCCGCGGCGGCCCCGACACGGGGGTCGGGGCCGTCGCGGCCGACGTCTGGTTCGTACGGTGTCGGTTCGTACGGTGTCGGGACGGCGGGCGGGTCAGCCCTTGGTGCCGCCGGCGGTGAGTCCGGCCACCAGGTTGCGCTGTACCAGCAGGAATATCAGGCCCGCCGGCACCGTGATGATGACCGCGGACGCGGTGAGGTAACCCCATTCGGCCTTGTGCTGGCCGATGAAGCTCTGCAGCCCCACGGAGAGCGTGAGCATGGCGTCGCTGCTCAGGAAGGCCCGCGCGAAGGCGACTTCACCCCAAGCGGTGATGAACGAGTAGAACGCGGTGACGGCGAGCCCTGGCTTGGCCAGCGGCAGGATCAGCCGGTAGAAGGTGCCGAACGGGGTGAGTCCGTCGACCCGCCCGGCCTCGTCGATCTCATGCGGGACGGTGTCGAAGTAGCCCTTCATCATCCACGCGCAGAACGGCACCGACACCGAGCAGTAGGTGAGGATCAGGCCGATGTAGGAGTCGAGCAGCCCGAGGCCGCCGAGGATGTTGTAGAGGGCGACGATGAGCACCGCCACCGGGAACATCTGGGTGACCAGCAGTACCCACATGAGTGACTTGTGGCCGGGGAAGCGCATCCGCGAGATGGCGTAGCCGGTGGACGCGGCGATGAAGACGCCGAGCACGGTGGTGCCGCCCGCGACCAGGACCGAGTTGGCGAACCAGCGCGGGAACTCCGTCTCGGTCAGGACATAGGTGTAGTTGCTGATCTCCAGGCCGCCCGCGGCGCTGGTCGGCTGGGTCCAGCCGTCCCGGCCGCGCAGCGAGATGAAGATCATGTAGGCGATCGGGAAGACCGCGACCAGCGCCGCGACGGCCAGCGTCAGGTGCAGTCCGAGCGAGGCCAGCGGGGCGCGCTCGTCGCGGCCGCGGACCTTGCGGTGCGTGCGCGGCGGCTGGGGCGGGGTGTGCACGGCGCGGCCCTCCGCTGGCGGTCGGGCACTCTCGTGCCGGGATTCGGTCATCGCGCTCACTGGGCCGCCTCCTGACGGTTGAGCAGACGCCGGTAGAACACGGCGAACACCAGCAGCATCGAGAGGATGATGATTCCGTAGGTGGCCGCGCCCGCGTAGTCGCGCACCGAGCCGAAGGCGAGCCGGTAGGCGTAGGTCACCAGGATCTCGCTGTTCATGGCGTTGGCCTCGCCGAGCATCAGATAGATGATCGGGAACATGTTGAAGGTCCAGATGGTGCCCAGCAGGATCACCGTGGAGCTGACCGGCTTCAGGCCCGGCAGGGTGACATGGACGAATCGCTGCCAGGGGGTCGCGCCGTCCATCTCGGCGGCCTCGTACTGGTCGCTGGAGATGGACTGCAGGCCGCCGAGGATGGCGACCATCATGAAGGGGACGCCCAGCCAGACGTTGACGCCGATCACGGCGACTTTCTGGGTGAAGGTCTCGCCGAGCCAGTCGACGGGGCCGAAACCCAGTTTGCCGAGCAGGGCGTTGAAGACGCCCGACTCGCTGTTGTACATCATGCGCCAGACGTAGGTGGCGACGAACGGCGGCACCGCCCACGGCAGGATCAGCATCAGCCGGTAGACCGTGCGGCCCCGGAGCCTGCGGTTGAGCAGCAGGGCCAGGCCCAGGCCGATGGTGTAGTGGAAGAACACACAGGACGCCGTCCACACGACGGTCCACCACAGCTTGGGGTAGAACTCGCCGTCGGCGCCGGACAGGATGCGCCAGTAGTTGTCGAGACCGATGAACTCGTACGTGGCCGGGATGGTGGTCTCGCCGAGCTGCTTGGCGACGTTGAGTTCGTTGGCGTCGGTGAAGGACAGGTAGACGCCCCGGCCCAGGGGGTATCCGATCAGTACGCCGATCACCAGGACCACCGGCAGCACCATGGCCCAGGCGTACCAGTACCGGTCATAGGAGCGCTTCACACGGGTGAGCGGCCCGGCCTTGGCAGGCTTGGCGGGCCTGGCACGCTTGGCAGCCTCGCCCACGTGAGCGGGCTCGTCCGTCCGCACGGGCTGTTCGGTGGCTTTCGTCATGGTTTCCCTGCTCGTGTACGGCCCCGGTCCGGCCCGGCGGCGTCAGGTCTGCCGGGCCGGACCGGGGAGGCTCACTCGGTCGAGTAGTCCTTGAGGGACGCGACGTTGGACTTCCACTTCTCGGCGGTGGCGTCCAGGCCCTTCTCCACGGAGGTGTTGCCCTTGAGGGTCTCGATGTACTGCTTGGTCCACTCGGTGAACATGTCGCTGACCCCGGCGACGTTGGGGCGCGCGGTGGCGTCGTCCAGTACGTCCTTGAAGGCGCCCTTGATCGGGTCGGAGACGACCGCGGGGGTGTAGGCGTCGTCGCGGGTCGGCAGCACGCCGGTCTCGGTGGAGGCGAACTCCTGCGACTTCTTCGAGGTCATGAAGGCGACGAACTTCTGGGCCGCGGCCTTCTTGGCCTTGCTGGAGCCGTTGTAGACGACGAGGTTGTGGCCGCCGGTCGGGGTGCCCGCCTTGCCGCTGGAGCCGGCCGGGACCGAGGCGATCCCGAGGTTCTCCTTGTTCTTGAAGGCCTTTCCGGTCAGGTCGTCGGCCGTGGACCACGGGCCGTTGATGACCATGGCGACCTTGCCGTCCTTGAAGGCGGCCTGCATGTTGTTGTAGCCGTCGGTGTAGTCCGGCTTGACCGCCACACCGTCGTCGACCAGGTCCATCACGGTCTGCATGGCCTTGGCGCCGGCCTTGTCGTTGACGGTGATCTTCTTGTTGTCGAGGTCGAGCATCCTGCCGCCCTCGCCGTACAGGAACGGCAGGGCGAAGTAGCTGTCCGGGTTGAGGTAGATGCCGTCGACGCCGGTCTTCTTCTTGATGGTCTTGGCGGCCTTGGCGAGCTCGTCCCAGGTCGTGGGCACCTCGACCCCGGCCTTGTCGAAGATCTCGTGGTTGTAGAGCAGTGCGAGGGCGTCGGTGACCTGCGGTACGCCGTAGAGCTTGCCGTCCACCTTGACGCCGTCGACCAGGCCCGGCTTGAAGGAGTCGAGTTCCTTGACCGCGTCGGTGCCGTCCAGCGGGGCGAGGTACTGGGCGGCCGCGAGCCCGGCGGTCCAGCCGACCTCGGCGCGCAGGACGTCGGGGGCCTTTCCGGCCTGGGCGGCGGTCTTGTACTTCTGCTCGGCCTCGGCGAACGGGACGTTCTGGTACGTGACCTTGATCCCGTCGTTCGCCTCCTCGAACTCCTTGACCAGCTTCTTGTAGGCGGGCGCCTCGTTCGTGGCGTCCGAGGTGTCCCACCAGGTGATGGTGACCGGTCCGTCCGCCTGGTCCCCGCTGTCACTGTCGCCACCGCAGGCCGTCGCCGCGAGCGCCAGGCTCGCGACCAGCGCGGTGGCCGCTATGCCACGCCGCATGTGAACTCCTTCAAAGGTCCCCGTGACGTCGGAGGCGAGCGCGCCTCCCGCTTACCGCGCCCTCGCGGCGCCGGGTTCGGCAGGAACGTAACAACGATGAAAGCCGACGGAAAGACCTTGCGGCAATTTTCTGCAAGGCTAGGGGATCGTTACCGTCGCGTGTCCTGAAGGTTGCCACTGGATCGCTTGACAGCCCGCGAATCGCTTGACGGCCCGCCTGCAAGCTCCTGCAAGCTCCTTTCGTGCTCCTTTCGTGCTCCTTTCGCGCACCTGCGTACGGGGCGTGGCGTACAGGGGACGCCTGGTGGGCAATCCGCCCGGTGACCGGTACAGTCCAGCCCTGTGACCGCACGGCTAGCCGACATCGCAGCCCAGGCGGGGGTCAGCGAAGCCACAGTCAGCCGCGTGCTCAACGGCAAGCCCGGCGTGGCCGCGGCCACCCGCGAATCCGTCCTGGCCGCCCTCGACGTGCTCGGCTACGAGCGGCCCACCCGGCTGCGCAGGCGCAGCGCGGGCCTGGTCGGCCTGATCACGCCCGAGCTCGACAACCCCATCTTCCCCGCGCTCGCCCAGGTCATCGGCCAGGCCCTGACCCGCCAGGGCTACACCCCCGTACTCGCGACCCAGACGCCCGGCGGCTCCACCGAGGACGAGCTGACCGAGATGCTGGTGGACCGCGGGGTCTCCGGCATCATCTTCGTGTCGGGCCTGCACGCCGACACCAGCGCCGACATGGAGCGCTACGAGCAGCTGCGCGGGCAGGGCGTGCCGTTCGTGCTGGTGGACGGGTTCTCGCCGAAGGTGCGGGCGCCGTTCATCTCACCGGACGACCGGGCCGCGATGCAGCTGGCCGTCACCCATCTCGTGTCGCTCGGCCACACGGAGATCGGGCTCGCCCTCGGCCCGCAGCGGTTCGTGCCCGTGCAGCGCAAGATAGAGGGCTTCGTCAAGGCGATGCGCCAGCAGCTGGACCTCGACCCCGAAGACGTCGCCGCGCGCCTGGTACAGCACTCGCTCTACACGCTCGAAGGCGGCCAGGCCGCGGCCGCCGCGCTGATCGAGCGGGACTGCACCGCCGTCGTCTGCGCCAGCGACATGATGGCGCTCGGCGCCATCCGGGCGGGCCGCCAGCGCGGCCTGCGGGTGCCGGACGACATCTCGGTGGTCGGCTTCGACGACTCCCCGCTCATAGCGTTCACCGATCCCCCGCTGACCACCGTCCGCAAGCCGGTGCCCGCGATGGGGCAGGCGGCGGTGCGCACGCTACTTGAGGAGATCGGCGGGACGCCCGCGCCGAGGAGCGAGTTCGTGTTCATGCCGGAGCTGGTGGTACGGGGGTCGACGGCCTCCGCGCCACGGGGTGCGTCGCAGGATGCGCCGCGAGGTGCCTGAGCGTTCCGGTCATCGTCCGCGAGGAGTAGCGCGTGCGCTCGGGAACCAACCGGGAGACGATCGAATGGCGGGGCAAATCTGGCAGAATTCCGCTTCATGGGTGAGACGACTGTGACAGCACTGGAAGGCCGGACGGCGGCCGCGTCACCCTACGCCGGCGAGGAGCACAGCCGCCCGGCACGGTCCTTCGTACGGCGGCGCCTGCGCACGCGGCGTCGGCCTCGCCTGTGGTACGAGCTCGCCCTGATCGGCGTGAGCTACTGGCTGTACTCGATGGTGCGCAACGCGGTACCCGAGCAGGAGTCCACGGCGATGCGCAACGCCGACTGGATCCTGCGCGCCGAGAACGCCGTCGGCCTGGCCTTCGAGCACAGCGTCAACCACGCGGTCAACTCCGTGACCTGGCTGATCGTCGGCATGAACTACTACTACGCGACGCTGCACTTCATCGTCACGATCGGCGTCCTGGTCTGGCTCTACCGGCGGCACCCCGGCCGGTACGCCGCCGCGCGCACGGTGCTGTTCGTGACCACCGGCATCGCCCTGGTCGGCTTCTACCTCTTCCCGCTCGCCCCGCCCCGGCTGCTGGCGGGCCACGGCTACATCGACACCGTCCTGGTCCACGAGACCTGGGGCTCGATGGCCTCCGGCGACCTGAAGAACATGACCAACCAGTACGCGGCGATGCCGTCCATGCACATCGGCTGGTCGCTGTGGTGCGGGGTCACGATCTTCGCGCTGGCGCGGGTGCCGTGGGTGCGGGTGCTCGGGCTGCTCTACCCGGCGGCGACCCTGGTGGTGATCGTCGCGACCGCCAATCACTTCTGGCTGGACGCGGTGGGCGGCGTCCTGTGCCTCTGCGCCGGGTACGCGTTCGCCCGCACCTGGTACGGGGCACTCCCGCACCGCCTCCCCCGCGAGGTCCCCCCGCCGCGCGACGCGCGGGCCGAGCCCGAACCTTCAGCCGAGCCAGAGCCCGAGCCCAAGCCCGAACCCTCGCGAACCCCGAGCCAGGGCGCTCACGCCCCGTAGAACAGTTCCTCGACCACCGCCCGTGCGCGGCGGGTCGTGCGGCGGTAGTCGTCCAGCATCTCGCCCACCGTGCCGGGGTCGTACCCCAGGTAACGGGCCACCGCGGCCAACTCCCGGCCGCCGGTCGGGAAGGTGTCGCCCGCGCGGCCGCGTACCAGCATCACCGCGTTGCGCACCCGCGTCGCCAGGACCCACGCCTCGTCCAGGATCGCCGCGTCCTCGGTGCCGATCAGCCCCGCCGCCTGCGCGGCGGCCAGCGCCGTACGGGTCCGCGTGGTGCGCAGGCCCGGCTCGGCCCAGCCGTGCCGCAGCTGGCACAGCTGCACGGTCCACTCCACGTCCGAGAGGCCGCCGCGCCCCAGCTTCGCGTGCAGCGTGGAGTCCGCCCCGCGCGGCAGCCGCTCGGTCTCCATCCGGGCCTTCAGACGGCGGATCTCGCGTACGGCGTCGTCGCCGAGCCCTTCGGCCGGATAGCGCAGCGGGTCGACCAGCTCGATGAACCGCCGCCCGAGGTCCGCGTCGCCCGCGACCGGCTCGGCGCGCAGCAGAGCGTGGCTCTCCCAGATCTGGGACCACCGTCGGTAGTACGCCGCGTACGACGTGAGAGTGCGCGTCAGCGGCCCGTTCTTGCCCTCGGGCCGCAGGTCCGCGTCGATGAGCAGCGGCGGATCGGCGCTCGGCGCCTGGAGCAGCCGCCGCATCTGAAGGACCACGGCGTTCGCGGCCTTGGCGGCCTCCTGCTCGTCGACGCCCTCGCGCGGCTCGTGCACGAACAGCACGTCCGCGTCCGAGCCGTAGCCCAGCTCGTGCCCACCGAAGCGGCCCATGCCGATGATCGCGAACCGGGCGGGCAGCTCATCGCCCCAGCCCTCGCGGACCACGGCCCGCAGGGTCCCGGCGAGGGTCGCGGCGGTCAGGTCGGACACGGCGTCCCCGACCCGGTCCACCAGCGCGCCGGGGTCCTCCTGCGCGGGGTGCTCGTCGGTGCCGTACGAGCCGATGAGGTCGGCCGCCGCGGTACGGAACAGCTCGCGCCGCCGTACCCCGCGCGCCGCCGTCACCCCCTGCACGGCGTCGTCGGCCCGGCCGACCGCCGACAGGATCTCCTGTGCCAGGTGGGCGTGGTCGCGGGGCTCCAGGCCGCGCGGGTCGCCGAGCAGCGCGACCGCCTCGGGGGCGCGCAACAGCAGGTCGGGCGCGAGGCGTCCGGCGGACAGCACCCGCGCGAGGTTCTCGGCGGCCGCGCCCTCGTCGCGCAGCAGCCGCAGGTACCAGGGGGTCTTGCCGAGCGCGTCGGAGACCTTGCGGAAGCCCAGCAGGCCCGCGTCCGGGTCGGCGGAGTCCGCGAACCAGCCGAGCAGCACCGGCAGCAGCGTCCGCTGGATCGCGGCCTTGCGGCTCACCCCGGAGGCCAGCGCCTCCAGGTGCCGCAGGGCGGCTGCCGGATCGGCGTACCCGAGCGCCACCAGCCGCTCGCGGGCGGCGTCGGTACGCAGCCGGGTCTCGCCCGGCGCGAGCTGCGCGACCGCGTCGAGCAGCGGCCGGTAGAAGATCTTCTCGTGCAGGCGGCGCACCACCGACGTGTGCTTGCGCCAGGCGCGCCGCAGCTCGGTGACCGGCTCGGTGCGCAGGCCCAGCGAGCGGCCCAGGCGCCGCAGGTCGGCCTCGTCCTCGGGCACCAGGTGGGTGCGGCGCAGCCGGTGCAGCTGGATGCGGTGTTCCATGGCGCGCAGGAAGCGGTACGCCTCGTCCAGCTGCCCGGCGTCCGCGCGGCCGACGTACCCGCCTTCGGCGAGCGCCGCCAGCGCGTCGAGCGTCGTGCCGCTGCGCAGCGAGGGGTCATGGCGGCCGTGCACCAGCTGGAGCAGCTGGACGGCGAACTCGACGTCCCGCAGCCCGCCGGGGCCGAGCTTGAGTTCGCGCTCTATCTCGGCGGCCGGGATGGCGGAGACCACCTTGCGGCGCATCCGCTGCACGTCGGGCACGAAGTTCTCGCGCTCGGCGGCCTGCCATACGAGGGGGGCGAGGGTCTGTACGTACTCCTCGCCCAGCTCGGGGTCGCCCGCGACGGCCCGCGCCTTGAGCAGCGCCTGGAACTCCCAGGTCTTGGCCCAGCGCTGGTAGTAGGCGAGGTGGCTGGAGAGCGTCCGCACCAGCGGGCCGTTCCGGCCCTCGGGCCGCAGGTTGGCGTCCACCGGCCAGATGGCGCCCTCGACGGTCGTCTCGGAGCAGATCCGCATCAGATGCGCGGCGAGCCGGGTCGCGGCCTGGAGCGCCTTGCCCTCGTCGGCGCCGGGCGCGGGCTCCGCCACGAAGATCACGTCGACGTCCGACACGTAATTGAGCTCATGGCCCCCGCACTTGCCCATCGCGATGACCGCGAGGCGGCACAGCGCGTCGTCGGCGGGCGCGGCGGCGCGCGCGATGGCCAGCGCGGCGCGCAGCGTGGCCGTCGCGAGGTCGGCCAGCTCGGCGGCGGTCTCGGCCACGTCCGTCGTCCCGCACACGTCACGGGCCGCGATGGACAGCAGGCAGCGGCGGTAGGCGACGCGCAGCGACACCGGGTCCGCGGCCGCCGCGAGCCCGTACTCGAACTCCTCCACGCCCGGATGCAGATCGGACGGCTCGTACGTCACCAGGGCGTGCCAGTCGCGGGGGTGGCGGGCCAGGTGGTCGGCGAGCGCCTCGGACGCGCCGAGCACGCCGAGCAGCCGGTCGCGCAGCGGCTTGGCGGACACCAGCGTGTCGAGCAGCACCTGCCGCTCGTCGTCGGGCTGCGCCTCCACCAGGCGTACGAGGCCGAGCAGCGCGAGGTCCGGGTCGGCCGCGCCGCCGAGCGCGTCGAGCAGAACGGGGTCGGCGCGGACCGGGCCCAGCTCCGGGGCGTCCAGCAGCCGTTCGGCGGACGAGGGGTCGGTGAAGCCGTGCCGCAGCAGCCGGGTGAACGTACTGCTCCTGCGCCCGCCCGCGGTCATGGTCCGGCCTCCCGTTCGCTCACACGTGTGGCCCGAGCCTAATGGCTGCCGGGGTTTACCCGGCGGAGCCGGTCCGTCTCTGATGTACTCGGCAGTGATCCACCACAGTGATCCGACCCTCCAGGGAGCGCACATGGAATACACCCTCGAAGTGATCCCGCTGCCCGTATCGGACGTCGACCGGGCCAGGGACTTCTACCGCGACAAGCTCGGATTCCACGTCGACATCGACGCGGAGGTCGTGGAAGGCCTGCGCATCGTCCAGCTGACCCCGCCGGGCTCCGGCTGCTCGATCGCGCTCAGCGACACGCTGTGGGACTCGATGGACGGCCCGAAGCCCGCGCCCGGCTCCTACCAGGGCCTCCAGCTGTGCGTCGCCGACATCAAGGAGGCGCGCGCCGAACTCGTCGGGCGCGGCCTGGAGGTGTCCGAGCCGGTGGAGTACGCACCGGAGGACGGCGGCACCTTCATGTACTTCAAGGACCCGGACGGCAACGGCTGGGCGATCCAGGAGTACCGGGTACGCGCCGCCCGGCCGCTGCGCGACGCGATCGTCGCCCCCTGACCGTGCCCGACGGCCGACGGGCACGGGCACGGGCACGGGCACGGGTGCGCGGCGGGACGGCGACGGCACGGCGGAGGCGGGCGCGGCCATGAGCGCGCGTCGTCGGCGGCGGGCTACAGCACCGGCAGGTTCTTGCGCAGCTCGAAGGCGGTGACCTCGCTCCGGTACTCCTCCCACTCCTGCTTCTTGTTCCTGAGGAAGAAGTCGTAGACGTGCTCGCCCAGGGTCTCGGCGACCAGTTCGCTGCGCTGCATCAGGGCGATGGCCTCGCCGAGGTTCTGGGGCAGCGGCTCGATGCCCATGGCGCGGCGTTCGGCGTCGGAGAGGGCCCAGACGTCGTCGTCGGCGCCCGGCGGGAGTTCGTAGCTCTCCTCGATGCCCTTGAGGCCCGCGGCGAGGAGGACCGCGTAGGTCAGGTAGGGGTTGGCGCCGGAGTCGATGGAGCGGACCTCGACGCGCGCCGAGCCGGTCTTGCCGGGCTTGTACATGGGGACGCGGATCAGCGCGGAGCGGTTGTTGTGGCCCCAGCAGATGTACGAGGGCGCCTCGCCGCCCGCGCCCGCGGTGCGCTCGGAGCCGCCCCAGATGCGCTTGTAGGAGTTGACCCACTGGTTGGTGACGGCGGCGATCTCGGCGGCGTGCGTGAGCAGTCCGGCGATGAACGAGCGTCCGACCTTGGAGAGCTGGTACTCCGCGCCCGACTCGTAGAACGCGTTCCGGTCGCCCTCGAAGAGGGAGAGGTGGGTGTGCATGCCCGAACCGGGGTACTCCGAGAACGGCTTGGGCATGAACGTCGCCTGGACGCCCTGCTCCAGCGCCACCTGCTTCATGATCAGGCGGAACGTCATGATGTTGTCGGCGGTGGACAGCGCGTCCGCGTACCTGAGGTCGATCTCCTGCTGACCCGGCGCGCCCTCGTGGTGGCTGAACTCCACTGAGATGCCCATGGATTCGAGCATCGTGATGGCCTGGCGGCGGAAGTCCATGCCCACGTTCTGCGGGGTGTGGTCGAAGTAGCCGGAGGAGTCGGCCGGGGTCGGCCGGGTGCCGTCCACCGGCTTGTCCTTCAGCAGGAAGAACTCGATCTCGGGGTGGGTGTAGAAGGTGAAGCCCAGGTCGGAGGCCTTGGCGAGGGAGCGCTTCAGTACATAGCGCGGGTCGGCGTACGAGGGTGAGCCGTCCGGCATGAGGATGTCGCAGAACATCCGGGCGGTGCCGGGCGCCTCCGCGCGCCAGGGCAGGATCTGGAACGTCCCCGGATCGGGCTTGGCGATCATGTCGGACTCGTAGACCCGTGCGAAGCCCTCGATCGCGGAGCCGTCGAAGCCGATGCCTTCGTCGAAGGCCTGTTCCAGCTCGGCGGGGGCGACGGCGACGGACTTGAGGAACCCGAGGACGTCGGTGAACCACAGGCGCACAAACCGGATGTCGCGCTCTTCTAGCGTGCGGAGCACGAACTCCTGCTGCTTATCCATGTTCAGGTCCTACCCATCATTGCTGGTCAGTCCGCCTGTTCCGGCTGGTCGGTCCGCCTGTCCCGGCCCGGAAAAGCACCGGCGGGCACCCGAGCATCCCACCACACGGTTACCTGGGTGTTGCGCACGCGCGTCTGAATACCTTCATTCTGGGGCACGGTGTCTCTCCGGGTCGACCTGCGGCGCGTTCCGGCGTCGCACTACCATCACCCCACCCGCATGACCTGCCCGCTCCCTCCCTATCGTCCACCCTCCGCTCCACCCTCCACTCCCCCACCCCACTCCACCCCATCCCGCGAGGACACACATCATGGGTTCCGCCAAGAACAAGGCTTCCAGCGCCCGCCAGGCCCGGATAGAAGAGATGCGCCGGGCCGAGCGGGCGCGCGAGCGCCGTAACCGCGTCATCGCGATCGTCGCCAGCACGGCCGTCGTCGCGGGCCTGGTCGGCGTCGGCGCGTACCTGTTCACCAGGGAACAGGACAAGCGGAAGGCCGAGGACGCCAAGGTCCAGGCGGACGCCAAGGCGCGCGAGGAGGCCGCGAAGCGGCCGATCGCGGACGAGCGGACCTGGGACGCGGAGAAGCTGGGCCGCAACCACGTCAAGACGCCCATCAGCTACCCGATGACGCCTCCGGTCGGCGGTGACCACGACCCGGCCTGGATGAACTGCAACGGCGACGTCTACGAGAAGCCGATCCCGGACAAGCACGCGGTGCACTCCATGGAACACGGCGCGGTGTGGGTGACGTACAACGACGACGCCCCGGACGCCGACGTGAAGAAGCTCGCGGAACGGGTCGGCGGGACGCCCTACTCGCTGATGAGCCCGCACCCGGACCAGCAGGGGGCCGTCATGCTCAGCGCCTGGGGCAAGCAGGTCACCGTCGACGGTGCGGACGACCCGCGGGTTGAGACGTTCTTCGCCAAGTACGTGCTGGGCGAGCAGACCCCGGAGAAGGGCGCCGCCTGCACGGGCGGGATCTCGCAGTGAGGCGGGCGGGCTGGGCCGCGGCGGCCGCCGCCGTGGCGCTGGCCGCCGCGACGGGCATGGCGGTCGGCCTCGCGGGCGGGCCGTCCGGGGCGTCCGGGGCCGTGTCCGAGGCCGCGTCCATGTCCGGCGCGGGGTCGGCGGCGCCGGTGGAGGGCTCGGCGGACGCGGGGTTCGCGCGGGACATGGCCGTGCACCATCAGCAGGCCGTGGAGATGTCGTTCGTCATCCGGGAGCGCACGGACGACACGGAGATCCGGCGGCTGGCCTACGACATCGCCAACACACAGGCCAACCAGCGCGGAATGCTGCTGGGATGGCTGGATCTGTGGGGCCTGCCGTACGCGACATCCGACACGCCGATGGCGTGGATGAAGACGGAGCACGGCGGCGACGGCCACGGCCACGACGGGCACGCCGCGCACCAGCCCGAGGACGGCGCGCTGATGCCCGGCATGGCCACCAAGGCCGAGATGGCGCGGCTCGCCGAGGCCGACGGCGAGCGGGCCGAGATTCTGTTCCTGCAACTGATGACCGACCATCACATCGGCGGGGTGACCATGGCCCAGGGCTGTGTGGACCAGTGCGGGGTCGACGCCGGGAGGAAGCTCGCCAAGGGGATGGTGGACGCGCAGGAGTCCGAGCTGAAGCTGATGGCGGATCTGCTGAAGGAGCGCGGCGCGAAGCCTCGCTGACCGCGGCGCGAAGCCTCGCTGACCGCGGCGCGACGCTTAGCCGACCGCGGCGGGCGTCCGCGTACACCCGCGTGGGACATCGTGTCGGTCTGACGATTACACTGGGCGCGTGCCTCAACTACGTCTCGCCCTGAATCAGATCGACGCGACCGTCGGCGACCTCGCCGGGAACGCCGAGTCGATCGTGCACTGGACCCGGCACGCGGCCGAGCAGGGGGCCCACCTGGTGGCGTTCCCCGAGATGGCGCTGACCGGCTACCCCGTCGAGGACCTGGCCCTCAGGCCGTCCTTCGTCGAGGCCTCCCGTGCGGCGCTGCGCGCGCTCGCCGGGCGGCTGGCCGACGAGGGGTTCGGCGAGCTGCCGGTGATCGTCGGGTATCTCGACCGGTCCGAGACCGCGCAGCCGAAGTACGGGCAGCCCGCCGGGGCGCCGCAGAACGCGGCCGCGGTGCTGCACCGCGGCGAGGTGGCGCTGACCTTCGCCAAGCACCACCTGCCGAACTACGGCGTCTTCGACGAGTTCCGGTACTTCGTGCCGGGCGACACGCTGCCGGTCGTCCGGGTGCACGGCGTGGACGTCGCGCTGGCGATCTGCGAGGACCTCTGGCAGGACGGCGGCCGGGTCCCGGCCGCCCGGAGCGCGGGGGCCGGTCTGCTGGTGTCGATCAACGCGTCCCCGTATGAGCAGAACAAGGACGACACGCGGCTTGAGCTGGTGCGCAAGCGCGCTCAGGAGGCCGGGTGCACCACCGCCTACCTGGCGATGATCGGCGGGCAGGACGAGCTGGTCTTCGACGGTGACTCGATCGTCGTGGACGCGGACGGCGAGGTCGTGGCGCGCGCGCCGCAGTTCGCCGAGGGGTGCGTGGTGCTCGATCTGGAGCTGCCCGCGGCCGGCGCCGTGCCCGAGGGCGTCGTGGACGACGGGCTGCGGATCGAGCACGTGGTGCTGTCCGACGCGCCGCTGCCGCCGTACGAGGCCGAGCTGGCCGGGGGGTACGCCGAGCGGCTGGACGACGCCGAGGAGGTGTACTCGGCGCTGGTCGTCGGCCTGCGCGCGTACGCCGCCAAGAACGGCTTCCGGTCGGTGCTGATCGGTCTCTCCGGCGGGATCGACTCGGCGCTCGTCGCGGCGATCGCCTGTGACGCGCTGGGCGCGGGGCAGGTGTACGGCGTGTCGATGCCGTCGAAGTACTCGTCGGACCACTCCAAGGACGACGCGGCCGAGCTGGCCCGGCGGACGGGACTGAACTTCCGCACCGTGCCGATCGAGCCGATGTTCGACGCGTATATGGGGTCGCTGGGGCTGACCGGGCTCGCCGAGGAGAACCTCCAGTCCCGGCTGCGCGGCACGATGCTGATGGCGATCTCCAACCAGGAGGGCCACATCGTGCTGGCTCCGGGCAACAAGTCCGAGCTGGCGGTGGGGTACTCGACGCTGTACGGCGACTCGGTGGGCGCGTACGGGCCGATCAAGGACGTGTACAAGACGGCCGTGTTCCGGCTCGCCGAGTGGCGCAACCGCGCGGCGGCCGAGCGCGGGCAGACGCCGCCGATCCCCGAGAACTCGATCGTCAAGCCGCCGAGCGCGGAGCTGCGGCCCGATCAGGTCGACACGGACTCGCTGCCGGACTATCCGGTCCTGGACGGGATTCTGGAGCTGTACGTCGACCGGGACCAGGGCGCGGACGCGATCGCCGCGGCGGGCTTCGACGCTCAGACCGTGGCGAAGGTGCTGCGGCTGGTCGACACGGCGGAGTACAAGCGCCGCCAGTACCCGCCGGGCACCAAGATCTCCGCCAAGGGCTTCGGCAAGGACCGCCGCCTGCCCATCACCAACCGCTGGCGCGAGTCGGGCTGACCCTCCGGACGTGCGCCCTGGTCCGGGCGCGCACCACGGTCCGGACGCGCGCGCCGGTCCGGACGCGCACCACGGTCCAGGAGGCCCGCCGCGGCCGCGTCAGAAGGAGACCGACGCGGCGAGCGGCAGGTGGTCGCTGCCGGTGCGCGGCAGCGACCAGGAGGCACGCGGCTGGACGTTCTTCACCATGATCTGGTCGATCCGGGCCATCGGGAACGCCGCGGGCCAGCTGAACCCGAAGCCGTCGCCCGCCGCGCCCTGCGTGGAGCGCAGCTGCGAGGTGACCGGGGAGAGGGCACGGTCGTTCATGGTGCCGTTGAGGTCGCCGAGCAGGATGACCCGGCTCAGCGGCTCGTCCCTGATGGCCAGGCCCAGGGCCTCAGCGCTGGCGTCCCGCTGCCCGGCGGTGAACCCGGCGTCGAGCTTCACGCGGACCGACGGCAGATGCGCCACGAACACCGCGACCTCGCCCTTCGGGGTCTCGACCGTGGAGCGCAGGGCGCGGTCCCAGCCCAGCTTGATGTCGACGGCCCGCGTGTCGCGCATCGGGTACTTGCTCCACAGGCCGACGGTGCCTTCGACCTGGTGATAGTCGTACGCCCCCTCCAGGGCCGCGGTGTAGGTGTGCACGGCGGTCGGGGTGAGCTCCTCCAGGGCCACCACATCGGCCCCGGACGCGGCGATGGCGCGGGCGGTGCCCTCGGGGTCGGGGTTGTCGGCGTTGACGTTGTGGGTGGCGACGGTGAGATCGCCGCCGCCGCGGGACTTGTCGGTGACCAGGCCGCCGAACAGGCTCACCCAGACCAGGGCGGGCAGCAGCACCGCGATCAGCGCGGTGGCCGACTTGCGCAGCAGCGCGAGGAGCAGCAGCACCGGGACGCCCAGGCCGAGCCAGGGCAGGAACGTCTCAGCCAGGCTGCCGAGGTTGCCGACCTGGTTGGGGATGTGCCGGTGCAGCGCCATCACCAGGGCGAGCAGCACCGCGAAGGCCGCCAGGACCACACCACGGCGCCAGATCGCCCGGTCCCGCCGCCAGCCGTCGAGCAGCCGCCGCGCGCGGGACCGGGGGCGGGAACGCGGGCGCTCGGAGTCCGCGCCCTCGCCGTCCGCGCCGCCGTCCGCCTGTGTCATGTCCGCCTGCGCCATTCCGTCGCCTCGCTGCCTGCCGTGCCCGCCGTCCCTGCCCTGACCCTAGGTGATGGCGGGACGCGTCTTCCCTGCCGCCTGCCGTGGCGGCCCGTACGACGGGAGGACGAGCGGGCTGACGTCCGGGGTTCCTGGCGACACGGGCCGACCGGCATCTGTGACAGAACGGGCACATTTGCCGAGAACGGGTGCATCGCCGCACATCACCGCTCCGGGCCGCCCGCACTAGCCGAGCCCAGGGGCGAGGTGCCACCATGGACGTGATCCGGGGACGCCGTAAGGGCGCCACGAGATGACAGAAGGAGCCGTCGCCATGACGCAGCTTTCGGCTGCCCAAAAGCTCTCACCAGCTTCCGCAGCCTCCACAGCTTCCGCAGCCTCCGCGAACCAGCCCGCCGACAGCAGCAAAGCGCTGTACGGCGGCAAGGGCACGCGCCGCATCACGGTGCGCGACATCGCCGCCGCCAAGGAGCGGGGCGAGAAGTGGCCCATGCTCACCGCCTATGACGCGATGACCGCGTCCGTCTTCGACGAGGCCGGTATCCCGGTCCTCCTGGTCGGCGACTCGATGGGCAACGTCCACCTCGGGTACGAGACCACGGTGCCCGTCACGCTCGACGAGATCGCCATCCTCTCGGCGGCCGTGGTCCGGGGCGCCCAGCGTGCCCTGGTCGTCGGCGACCTGCCGTTCGGCTCGTATCAGGAAGGGCCGGTGCAGGCTCTGCGCTCGGCCACCCGGCTCGTCAAGGAGGCCGGGGTCGGCGCGGTCAAGCTGGAGGGCGGGGAGCGCTCGCTGGCCCAGACCGAGCTGCTGGTCCAGTCCGGCATCCCGGTGATGTCGCACCTCGGGCTGACCCCGCAGTCCGTCAACACCATGGGGTACCGGGTCCAGGGCCGCGGCGACGAGGAAGCGCACCGGCTGCTGCGCGACGCCAAGGCCGCGCAGGACGCGGGCGCCTTCGCCGTGGTGCTGGAGCTGGTACCGGCCGGGCTGGCCGCCGAGGTGACCCGCTCGCTGCACATCCCGACCATCGGGATCGGCGCGGGGGCCGAGTGCGACGCGCAGGTGCTGGTCTACACGGACATGATGGGCCTCACCGACGGCAAGCTGCCGCGCTTCGTGAAGCAGTACGCCCAGCTGCGCCAGGTCATGGGCGACGCGGCGAAGGCGTTCGCGGACGACGTGGTCGGCGGAACGTTCCCGCAGCCGGAGCACAGCTTCCAGTGAGGCCCTGGTCTCTGGGTCTCTGGGTCTCTAGGTCTCTTGATCCCTTGACCGCCTGAGCCACTGCGGCACAGACGACAGCCCGCCGATCTTCCCCCGTCGGCGGGCTGTCGGCGGTCTGTCGGCCGGTTGTCAGTGGCGTACGTCATCGTCGACGGCATGACGCGATTCGACAACGACTCCGGTGGCGGCGCCGACCACGCCGTCGAAGTACGGGGCCTGGTCAAGCACTTCGGCGACACCAAGGCGCTGGACGGCGTGGACCTCGACGTACGCGAGGGCACGGTGCTCGGCGTGCTCGGACCCAACGGCGCGGGCAAGACCACTCTCGTGCGCTGCCTGTCCACGCTGCTCACCCCGGACGCCGGGTACGCCACGGTCGCGGGCTTCGACGTGGTACGCCAGCCGCGCGCCCTGCGCCGCACGATCGGCCTCACCGGCCAGTACGCCTCGGTGGACGAGCGGCTCTCCGGCTGGGAGAACCTGTACATGATCGGGCGGCTGCTCGACCTGTCGCGATCGGACGCCCGTCAGCGCGCCGACGCCATGCTGGAGCGCTTCTCGCTCACCGAGGCCGCCCGCAAGCCCGCCAGCCAGTACTCCGGCGGGATGCGCCGCAGGCTGGACCTGGCCGCCTCGATGATCGGGCGGCCCGCGGTGCTCTATCTGGACGAGCCGACCACGGGTCTCGACCCGCGCACCCGCAACGAGGTGTGGGACGAGGTGCGGCGGATGGTCGCCGAGGGCGCGACCGTGCTGCTCACCACGCAGTACATGGAAGAGGCCGAGCAGCTGGCGGACGAACTCACCGTGATCGACCGCGGCAAAGCGATCGCGGGCGGCGAGGTAGCCGAGCTGAAGGCCAGAGTCGGCGGCCGCACCCTGAAGATCCGGCCCAGCGATCCCGCGCTGCTCGGCCCGATGGCCCGAGCTCTGAGCGAGGCGGGCCTCGACGGCGTCGCGGGCGCGCAGGCCGTTCCGGGCGACGGGCTGCTGTATGTGCCGATCCTCAGCGACGGCCAACTGACCGCGGTGGTCGGGCTGCTGGGCGGGCGCGGGTACGGCATCGCCGACATCGGCACCGAACTGCCCAGCCTGGACGAGGTGTTCCTGGCCATCACCGGCCAGAAGACAGCCGACTCGGCTGACTCCGCCGACTCCGCCGGCCACTCCGAGCTTGAGGAGGTCGCGGCATGAGCGCGGCAACCGTCACCGCACCCGCCCCCGGCGAGAAGGCGGCCCCGCCCTCCGACGAGGGCGGCATCGGGCTGCGGGCCAACCTGCGGCACATCGGCGCGCTGACCCGGCGCAACGCCCTGCAGATCAAGCAGAACCCGGAGTCGATGTTCGACGCCGTGCTGATGCCGGTCATCTTCATCCTGCTGTTCGTGTACGTGTTCGGCGGCGCGATCTCCGGCAAGGGCAACCAGCAGGAGTACGTCAACTACGTGGTGCCCGGCATGATGGCGATGATGGGAATCAACATCGCCATGGCGGTGGGCACGGGGGTCAACGAGGACTTCAAGAAAGGCGTGATGGACCGGTTCCGGACGATGCCGATCGCCCGGTCGTCGGTCCTGATAGCGAAGATCGTGGTGGAGACCGGTCGGATGCTGGTCGCCACGTCGATCCTGCTCGGCATGGGCTTCCTGCTCGGTCTGGAGATCCGGACGTCGGTGGTGGAGCTGTTCGCGGCGATCGTGCTGGCCACGGCGTTCGGCGCCTCGCTGATGTGGATCTTCATTCTGCTCGGGCTGTCCCTGAACACCCCGCAGGCGGTGCAGGGCGTGGCGATGATCGTGATCATGCCGCTGCAGTTCGGCTCCTCGATCTTCGCCCCGCCCTCGACGATGCCGGACTGGCTGCGGAGCTTCACCTCGGTCAACCCGCTGTCGAACCTGGCGGACGCGTCCCGCGCGCTGCTCAACGGCACGGGGGCGATCGCCCACTCGACGCTGGTCACGCTGGCCTGGGCGGTGGGAATCACCCTGGTGACCGCGCCGCTGGCGGTACGGAAGTTCCGCACCCAGAGCTGACGCTTGGGCCGGGGCCTGGGGTGCCGGGAGCGGGTCAGAGGCGGGGCAACAGGGCCGCGGCCTCCTCTAGGGGGAGGCCGCCGCCCTGCGCGTACGCCCGTTCGTACGCCGCGTCGCCGATCACCGCGCGGGCCCCGGCCTCGGCCGCCGCGCGGTTCTCGCGCTCAAGGGTGTCGGCGTGGTGGCCCGGCGGAAGCAGCGCGTCGCCCGCTCCCAGAATCCTGGCGGCGTCGTGGGCGCGGTCCCGCGCCACGTCACCCGCCGCCGCCAGGCCCGCCAACGCCCGTGCGGCCGTGGCTAGCTGGGCGGTGGGCAGCTGCGGCGCGACCATCCGGGCCAGCGGGTCGTACGCGTACGTCAGGGCCGTACGGGCATGCTCCAGAGCCTCGCCGTAACGCCCCTCCTGGGTGTCCAGCCAGCCGAGCAGACCGGACACAAAGCCCTCGATGAACACCCGAGGGCCGCCCAGGTACTGCTCCCGCACCAGGCTGAGCAGCTCCCGTGCCTCGTCGACGCGATCCGTACGCCCCAGCCAGATCGCCAGGAGCAGCCGCGCCGCTGGCAATGCCTCGGTCACCCCGCGGCCCTGCTGGGCGGCGACCTCCCGCAGCAGGGCCTCACCCCGTTCGGTCTCGCCCAGCTCCACCAGGATTCCACCGAACCGGGCCCGGAGCATGGCGGCCTGGGTGGGCGCTCCCAGCTGCTCAGAAAGCTCGATCGCCGCGTGGAAGTCCGCCCCGGCGAGCTCCAGTTCGCCGCGCCGCTCCCGAGCCTCCCCGCGCGCGGACAGCGCCTCCGCCGCGCCCCAGACGTCGCCGAGCTCGGAGAAGACGGCCAGCGCCTCGTCGGCGTCGCGGTCGGCGTGCGCGGCCCAGTCCGTGCGGTTGGCCAGCAGGTTGGCCCGGATCTGGAGGGTGGCGGCCAGCTCCCAGCGGAATCCGTACGCGCGGCAGGCGTCGACGGTGGCGTCGACCAGCGCCCTGACGTCGCTCGCCTCGCCGGAAAGCATCACCCCGTAGAGCCACAGCCCGCCCGGCATCCGGCAGGTCTGCGGCAGACCCGGCTGGTAGGCGGTGGCGACCCGGTGCAGCCAGGCCCGCTCCTCGGCCGACAGCGCGTCGTAAGCGGTGTGGTCCGTACTCGCCAGTTCGATCAGCCGTACCCCGCGCCGCGCTTCCCACAGCTGCTCGGGCGGCATCGGCGGCGGCGCGTCGGTGCCGCGCTCGAACAGGGGCGGTACGGGTCTGGCCGGTTCCGCGAAGGGGTCGGGGCCGAGCGCGGCGGCGACGCTGGCCCAATGGCGACTCTCGGAGCGCAGGCCGCGCATCAGCCAGTACCAGCAGAGCGACACGACGAGGCAGAGCGCCTCGTGCTCGTCCCCGGCAGCGGTCGCCCGGCGCAGGGCGGTGCGCAGGTTCTCGTACTCGAGCTCGATCCGGGCGATCGCGGCGCGCTGGCCGGGGCCGCGCAGCTCCGGGTCGGTGGTGCGGGCCAGTTCGCGGTAGTGCACCAGGTGGGCCCGTTCGGCGGCGGCCCGGTCTCCGGCCTCGTCGAGGCGCTCGGCCGCGTACTCGGCGACGGTCTCCAGGAGGCGGTAGCGCATCTGGCCGTCGGGCGAAGGGGCGGCCACGACCAGGGACTTGTCGACGAGCGACCCGAGCAGGTCCATGACCTCACGCGGGTCGGGTATGGCCGCGGGCGCGAGCATGGGTACGGAAGCGCCGTCGACGGGCTCAGCCTCGGCCCCGGCCCCGGCCCCGCAGACCGACTCGGCCGCGGCGAGGTCGCTGCCGCCGGAGAAGACGGAGAGGCGGCGCAGCACCGCCCGCTCGCCGCCGGTCAGCAGGTCCCAGGACCAGTCGACGACCGCGCGCAGGGTCTGCTGGCGGGGCAGGGCGGTACGGCTGCCGCCGGTGAGCAGACGGAAGCGGTCGTCGAGGCGGTCGGCGATCTGGCGCGGGGTGAGCATCCGCAGGCGGGCGGCGGCGAGTTCGATGGCCAACGGGAGGCCGTCCAGGCGCTGGCAGATCTCGGCGGCCGTGGCCGCGATGTCCCGGTCGGCGTCGATCCGGAAGCCGGGCCTGGCCGCCGCGCCGCGCTCGGCGAACAGGCGAAGCGCGACGGGTTCCGGCAGCGGGTCCAGCGGGCGGACCGACTCGCCGGGCACGCCGAGGGGTTCGCGGCTGGTCGCGAGCACGGTGAGGCCAGGACAGCGCGCCAGGAGGTGTTCGACCAGGCGGGCCGCGGCGGTGACGACATGCTCGCAGTTGTCCAGGAGCAGCAGCATGCGGCGTCCGGCGCAGTGTTCGGCGAGGCGCGCCAGGGGGTCGTCCGCGCGCCGGTCGACGGCCCGCAGCTCCTCGGCCCCCGCGCCGTGCAGCACGGTCTCACGGGCCCCGAGCGCGGTGAGCACGGCCTCCGGGACCGCCTCGGGGTCGGCGGCCGCGTCCACCGGGGCGAGCTCGGCGAGCCATACCCCGTCGGGGACGCCGCGCACGCCTTCGGCCACCTCCTGCGACAGCCGCGTCTTGCCCGCGCCGCCGGGCCCGAGCAGCGTGACCAGCCGGGACGTGCCGAGGTCCGCCCGGATCGCCTCGATCTCGGCCTCTCTGCCGACGAAGGAGGTGAGCCGCGCCCGCAGATTCCCCGGCGCCTTGGCCTCGGCCCGATGCGCCGCGCTCCCGCTCTCCCCGTACGGCGTCCCGTACGGGCGCCGCCCGTCGGCGGGCGGCTCGGGCGCGACGGGCGGCTCGGGCGCGGCAGGCGCTCGCGTCGGGTGCGGTGTGGACGGGGTCGGGTGCGAGGTCGGGGACGGGGTCGGGTGCGGGCGGAGGAGTTCGGCGTGCAGGGCGCGGAGTTCCGGGCCGGGGGCGGTGCCCAGGCGTTCGGCGAGGTCGGTGCGTACCGCCTCGTAGGCCGCCAGCGCCTCGGCTGGCTGGCCCGCCGCGCGGAGGGCGCGCAGGCGCAGGGCCTGGAGGGGTTCGTCGAGCGGGTGGTCGGCGCAGAGCGCGGTGAGGTCGGGGAGTACGGCGTCGGCCCGGCCGAGGGCGAGCCCGGCGGCCAGGCGGGTGCGCCGGGCGTCCAGGCGCAGGGCGTCCCAGCGGGCCGCCTCGGCGGCGCGGTCGGGCAGATCGGCGAGCGCGGGCCCCTGCCACAGCGCCAGCGCCTCGTCGAGTAGCACGGCCGCCTTCTCCGGCGCCCCGTCCGCGTACGCCTTCGCCCCTTCGGCCGCGAGCCGCTGGAAGCGGTGGGCGTCCACGTCGTGGGGGGGGGGGGGCCGCCCCGGGGCCCCCCGCCCCCCCCCCCGCCCCCCCCCCCCCGGCGCCCCGGCGCCGCCCCCCCCCCCCCCCCCCCCCCCCCCCCCCCCGCGGGGGGGGGGGGGGGGGCCCCGGGGGGGGGGGGGGGGGGGCCGCGGGGGCCCCCCCCCCCCCCGACGGCGTGCACCACGGCCTCGTGCCCGATGACTCGCCGCAGCCGCCCGACCAGCGCCTGGAGCGCGCCGGGCGCGTCGGCGGGCGGATCGCCGTCCCACACCTCGTCGATCAGCGCCCCGGCGGTCACCACCCGCCCCGCGCGCAGCGCGAGTACGGCGAGCAGCGCGCGCAGCCGCGCCCCGCCGACCGGGACGGGCGTACCGTCGGTGCGATGTACCTGGGTGCTGCCGAGGATCGAGAAGTGCACGTCGCCCATTGTCCCCGGACCGCCCCCGAACGCCCGCGCCTTTTACGCCGGTGGGCCACGCCCAGGGCGTGTCGAAAACGCGATCCGTCACGCGCTGAGCGGGAACTCCTCGCCCAGCGCCAGGAACACCGCCGTGTTCAGCGCGAACGCCCGCTTGCACTCGTCCACGATCCGCTGCTTCTCCAGGTCGTCGACGCCCACGCCGTCCAGCAGTTCGCGGTAGCCGCGCTTGAACGCGGCCGGGTTGGGGATCGAGTCGAAGACGTAGAAGCGGACGCCGTCGCCCTTGCGCGCGAAGCCCCAGGTCTTCTCGGCCTTGTCGCGGATGATCTGGCCTCCGGACAGGTCGCCCAGGTAGCGCGTGTAGTGGTGGGCGACATAGCCGCCCGGCCAGCCGCGCGCGCACTCCTCGACCCGCGCCGCGTACGCCTCGGTGGCGGGCAGCGGCCGCAGGCCCGCGCGCCAGTCGGGGCCGCGCAGGTGCGCCAGGTCGCGCTCCAGCTCGGCGACGCGCATCAGCTCGGGCTGGATGAAGGGCCCCGCCACCGGGTCGTCCCGCAGCTCCCGCGCGGCGTCTTCCAGGGCCCGGTACACGAACCAGAGCTGCTCGGTGTACCGGGCGTAGGCGGCCACGCCGAGGCGTCCGCCGAGCAGGTCGCTCATGAATGTCGAGGTCTCCGCCTCGGTGTGCTGCTCGTGTGACGCGGTACGGATGAGCGTGGAAAACGGCGTGTCCACAGGGACCTCCGATGCCGAACGGTGCCCCGCGTTTCCGCAGGGGCGGGAGCCACCACTGATGTTCCCGCTTAGGGTTACCTAAGTCAATGTGTTCCCGACATTCTGTCGGCAAAACTCGGCAGAGTTCGGCAAAACGGCCCCGCGCGAAGAATCGCGCGGGGCCGGGGTCTCGGGAGGGGCGTCGCCAGGGAGCGAGGAGGTCGCGGGTCAGGGCAGCGTGAGGATGTCCGCCCCGGTGTCGGTCACCACCAGTGTGTGCTCGAACTGCGCGGTCCGCTTCCTGTCCTTGGTCACCACGGTCCAGCCGTCCTCCCACATGTCGTACTCGTGGGTGCCCAGTGTGAGCATCGGCTCGATGGTGAACGTCATGCCGGGCTGCATCACGGTCGTCGCGTGCGGGCTGTCGTAGTGCGGCACGATCAGCCCGGAGTGGAACGCCGAGTTGATCCCGTGCCCGGTGAAGTCGCGCACCACGCCGTACCCGAAGCGCTTGGCGTACGACTCGATGACCCGCCCGATGACATTGATCTGGCGGCCGGGCT
This sequence comes from Streptomyces sp. O3, assembly GCF_054788135.1. Classification (NCBI taxonomy): domain Bacteria; kingdom Bacillati; phylum Actinomycetota; class Actinomycetes; order Kitasatosporales; family Streptomycetaceae; genus Streptomyces; species Streptomyces sp. O3. The sequence continues at coordinate 53,632 of NZ_JBTVYK010000035.1, read as the reverse complement.
TGACCGCCTTGATCGCGCGGTGCGTGGCCTCCCTGGTCCGCTCGACCAGGAGCCTCGACTCGTCGTCCACGTCACCGCACAGATAGGTGGCGTTGTTGTCGCCGTGTACGCCGTTCAGGTAGGCGGTGACGTCCAGGTTCACGATGTCGCCGTCCCGCAGCACCGTGGAGTCCGGGATGCCGTGGCAGATGACCTCGTTGACCGAGGAGCAGAGGGACTTGGGAAAGCCCCGGTAGCCCAGCGTGGACGGGTAGGCGCCGTGGTCGCACATGAACTCGTGCGCGACCCGGTCCAGCTCGTCGGTGGTGACGCCCGGCGCGATGAGCTTGGCGGCCTCCGCCATGGCCTGCGCCGCCACCCGTCCGGCGACGCGCATCCGCTCGATCGTTTCGGCGTCCTGGACCTCGGGGCCGGTGTACGGGGCGGGCGCGGGCTTGCCCACGTACTCCGGGCGCCGGATGTTTCCGGGGACGGAACGGACGGGAGAGAGCTCCCCTGGTTCAAGCAGTGACTGGCCAGACATGTCCCCGAGTGTATCCAGCGCCTTTCGGGCACGATGGCGGCGGAACGCCAAACAGAGGGAGCCGACGATGGCCCTGTTCAAGAAGCGGACGATCGGGAAGCCCGGCGAGTGGTACTTCTGCCTGCGGCACGGAAAGGTCGAGGAAGGTCCCGAGTGCCGGGCGGCGGACCGCTTCGGCCCCTATGCGACCCGCGAGGAGGCGGGCCACGCGCTACAGACGGCCCGCGAGCGCAATCTCAAGTGGGAGAACGACCCCCGCTGGCACGACGCGTCCAGCGGCGGCCCCGAGGCCGACCCCGACAAGGGTGAGGGCGACGAGGGCGACGGCACCGGGAGCGGTGGCGCGAAACACGGCTAGCGCTTGTCCCGCGCCACCCGTGCCGCCCGCGCCCACGCCCCGCTCACCACCGCTCCGGCGGCGGCACGGTCAACTGGTCGGCGAGCCGAGAGAGCCGGTCCCGCAGCCGCCCGCCGCGCGGCGCGGGCGCCGGTCGGCCGTTCTCCCCGGCCGCCGCGCTCACCAGGTGCTGGACTGTGTCCAGGTCCAGCCCTGGTTCCGGCCCTGGTTCCAGCCCTGGTTCCGGCCCTGGTTCCGGCCCTGGTTCCGGCCCTGACGCGGCGGGCACCGAGAGCGCCTCGTGCGCCATGGCCCGCAGCTCGCGCCCGCCTCCGTCCAGGGCCAGTACGGTCGCCCCCGCCTGGCGCGCGTCACGCACCCGCTCAAGGAGACCCGCGCCCGGCTCGTCGGGCGCCACGACGAGCAGGGTCTCGCCGCGCCGCGCCGCCTCGATCCTGCCCAGGCCCACCGACAGCTGAGCCGGGCCGCCGGGCCGCACCCGGTGCCGTACGAGTGTCGGAGTCAGCTCGGGCGTGCCCGACCAGGCCGCCTCGTCGGCCAGATGCGCGGCCAGGTGCCAGGGCTCGTACGCCTCGGTGCCGACCAGCAGCAGCCCGCCGCCGTGCGGCACCACCGAGGTACGCAGGGTTCCCGCGAAGCGGCGGGTCGCCCCGAGCCACTCCGTTCCGGCCAGCACGTCGCGCAGCAGCGCGACCCGTACGGCGTCCATGGCCGCATCCTGTCGCAGACCGGCCGGGCGGGTGGCCGGTTCGGGCGGTTCCGGTGGGGTGCACTGACGTGCGACATGTGGGGTGTACTGGCGTACGACTCAGGGGTCTTGGCGCGTACCTGCGAGTATCGTCCCCCTATGACTTCCTCCGATGATGTGCAGAACGCTCCGGCCAAGGCCCCCGCCAAGGCCCCCGCGAAAGACCCCTGGGACCTGCCGGATGTGTCGGGGCTCGTGGTCGGCGTGCTCGGCGGCACCGGCGACCAGGGGCGCGGCCTGGCCTACCGGCTGGCCAGGGCGGGCCAGAAGGTGATCATCGGCTCTCGGGCGGCGGAGCGGGCGCGGACCGCGGCGGACGAGCTGGGTCTCGGCGTCGAGGGCCTGGCGAACGCGGAGTGCGCGCGGCGCAGTGACCTGGTGATCGTCGCCGTACCGTGGGACGGCCACGCCAAGACCCTTGAGGCGCTGCGCGAGGACCTGGCGGGCAAGCTGGTCGTCGACTGCGTCAACCCGCTCGGCTTCGACAAGAAGGGCGCGTACGCGCTGAAGCCCGCCGAGGGCAGCGCGGCCGAGCAGGCCGCCGCGCTGCTGCCCGATTCGCGGGTGACGGCGGCGTTCCACCATCTGTCGGCCGTGCTGTTGCAGGACCCGTCGCTCGACGAGATCGACACCGATGTGATGGTGCTCGGTGAGGCCCGCGCCGACGTGGAGACCGTGCAGGCGCTGGCCGGGCGCATCCCCGGCATGCGGGGCGTGTTCGCGGGGCGGCTGCGCAACGCCCACCAGGTGGAGTCGCTGGTCGCGAACCTGATCTCGGTGAACCGCAGGTACAAGGCGCACGCGGGCCTGCGCGTGACCGACATCTAGGCCCGGCGGCCGACGTACCGGCGCGGCCGGGGCATGGGGGACACTGGAAGCGCACGCCTTCAGGACCCGGACAGGAGCCGACCCCCATGCCCCGCCTCGCCCTCTACGCCCTCACCGTCTGTCTGCTCGCCGTGGCCGCGGCCGTGGTGTCCTTCGTCCAGGGCAGCTGGCTCGGGGTCGTCTGGGTGCTGCTGGCCGGGCTGTCGTCGAACATGGCCTGGTACTACCTGCGCCGCGCGAAGGCCGAGCGCGCGGCCGCCGCGGGCTCCCCGGCTGCGGACTGACCAGCCAGCCCGGCTACCGGCTGACCAGGCAGAACGAGGCCTCCTCCCGCCAGAAGCGGTAGAGGTTCAGCCCGCAGTACGAGTCCAGATCTCGCACCCCGAGCCCTCGGAGCAGGGCGCGCACCGCGTCGAAGAACACCTCGTTGACCTCGGGGATCCACAGCACCGCGAAGACCGCGAGCAGCCCGAACGGCGCGAACGGCTCCACCTGGCGGCGCAGGCGGTGCGAAAGCCAGGGTTCGACGACGCCGTACCCGTCCAGGCCGGGTACCGGCAGGAAGTTCAGGATCGCGGCGGTCACCTGGAGCAGCGCCAGGAAGCCGAGCGCGTAGCGGAAGGGCCCCGGCACGCCGTCCAGGGCGTCCAGCCAGAACGGCGCGGTGCAGACGACCGCGAACAGCACGTTGGTGAGCGGTCCGGCCGCGGAGATCAGGCTGTGCCGCCAGCGGCCGCGGATGCGGGCTCGCTCGATGAAGACCGCGCCGCCCGGCAGCCCGATCCCGCCCATGATCACAAACAGCACGGGCAGCACGATGCTGAGCAACGCGTGCGTGTACGCGAACGGGTTGAGCCGGAGATAGCCCTTGGCGGCGATCGAGACGTCCCCGCTGTGCAGGGCGGTACGGGCGTGCGCGTACTCGTGCAGACAGAGCGAGACGACCCAGGCCGCGGTGACGAACAGGAACACCGCGATCCCTATGCGCGGGAGGACATCCGCCCACACGGCCCAGCCGCTCACGCCGGTCACCGCGACCAGCCCCAGGAAGACGGGGCTGACGCGGCGCTCGGATCCGGCGATGCCCGTACGCGTACGGCTCATGCACCGACCTTAGGCCCTGTCCGGGCACGCCTGGCCGCCCCCGTAGAACGGTCAGGCGTGCCGGACGGACAGGTGTACGGGCGGCCTCGCGCGTCAGGCCCGGTCGCCCACGGGCGAGCGGCGGCGGACGGGGTCGCGTCGGACGCCGCCGGCTCGGGGGTCGGCGTCGTGGGCGCGGCCGACGAGCCCAGGTCGGGCAGCGCCGGGAGTTCCGCGCCCTCAGTGAGGGCGACGGCGAGCGACACGGGGCCCATACCGGTGCCCGCCTTGTACAGCGACCCGGAGGCCCTCGCGCCGTCGGCGGTGAGCTTGGCGGGGGCCTCGGCCACCGTCAGCAGACCGCTCTTCGGCTTCAGGGCCGTGTTGCCGCAGTCCGCCGCGCTGTCCTTGGGCGAGCGGGCGCGGGTCGCGCTGGCGCGCGTACTGGCCCAGCGCGCGCCCCTGTTGCTGCCCGACGAGGGGCTCAGCCCCGCCGGGGACTCAGCCACGCCGGGGACTCCGTCACGGCAGGATCTCAGCCGCGCCGGGAGTTCAGCCGCGCAGCGGCCAGGCCGCCACCGGTTCCGAGTCGGGCGCGAAGCGGGCGCAGGCGTCGGTGAGCGTCTCCAGCAGGGTCAGCGGCTCCGGCAGGGGGTGCTCCGGGCCGCGTACCCAGGTCACCCGCTGGTCTCCGGGCAGCCGGGCCGGTGGCACCAGGACATAGGAGCCCCGGCAGTGCCAGCGCAGTCCGGGGTGCTCGTCCATCGTCTCGGGGTGGCAGTCCAGCTCACAGGGCCACCACTCGTCCTCGTCGGCCGGGGTGCCGCGGGTGAGCGTGAAGAACAGCATCCGCCCCTGGTCGCCCGGCGCGGACAGCTCCGCGACGGGCCCGGCCTCGACCCCCGCCTCGCACAGCCGCTCCAACGCACTGCGACCGGCCTCCACTGGTACGTCGAGTACGTCGTGGACCATGCCGGTCGCGGTGATGAAGTTGGCCTGCGGTTGGTGCCTGGCCCAGCGCTCGATCTGAGCGCGGTCCGTCGTGGACTGGGTCTGCCAGGCGAAGGAGAGGGGATGTCGCGCGGGCGTCGGACAGCCGACCCGGTCGCAGGAGCAGCGATACCCCGCGGGATGGGCGGCGGGCGCGAGCGGGAGGCCCGCCTCGGCGAAGGCCAGCAGCCCCGCCTCCCGAGCCGACGCCGCGGCGGCGTCGGCGTGCTGTGGACGGCGGGCTCGCAGCCACTGGGAAATCCTGCTCTGTCCACCAGCCGGTCGGCCGAACTCCGCGCCCATTTAACCCCTCATCTCGCCCTCGTTCCGTCCATGGTGCCACCATCCTGCTCCGCGGGTGGCCGTAGTCCACATCCGGGGTACCTGGGGTGATGCCAGCCACTGGGGGTCTTTGTCTGGCATAACCCGATTCGTCCCTCTACGTTGGGCGCCATGGTCACCACCACCGTGCCCGTCATGCTCATGGCACTGACCCTCACGGGACACCTGGGACCCACGGGCCCCGGCGGGTCCCCGACCCCCCTGGAATGGCGGGGCGCGCCCCTCACCGTCGACTCGCTCACCCGTGTCACGTACACGGCACACCGCGGCGGGGCGCTGGAGGTGCCGGAGAACAGCATGTCCGGGCTGATGGCCGCCTATCTGCGCGGCACCGCGCACGTGCTGGACGTGGACTTCCGGATGCTGCGCGACGGCACGCTGGTGGCGATGCACGACAAGACCCTGGACCGTACGACCAACATGACCGGGCCGGTGCGCGCCCTGACCCGCGAGGACTGGGAGCGGGTCCGGCTGCGCCCGGACCCCGCCCTGCCCGGCAGCTGGCGGTCCGAGCGCCCGCCGACGGTGGACGAGGTGCTGGACCGGTTCGGCGGCCGGGTGCTGCTGATGCTGGAGGCCAAGGACCCGGACAGCCTCCCGGTGCTGGCCGGGAAGCTGCGGGCACGCGGGCTCACCCGGTCGGTGTTCGTGAACTCCAACAAGCCCGCCGTCGCACGGCAGGCGCATGAACTCGGCCTGCTCGCCCAGCTGTGGCGCTCGGCCAAGCAGCTGCGGACCGACGACCCCGCCCAGTGGCGGGACTTCGTCGACGTACTCGACGTGAACCACGAGGCCGCCGACAAGGATCTGACGCGCGCCGTGAAGTCCGGCATCGGGCGGGTGTGGGCGCACACCGTGAACACGCCCGAGGAGCGCGACCGGGTGCTGCGGCTCGGCTGCGACGGGGTCCTCACGGACGCTCCGGGGCTGCTCGCCCGCACCCCGGCGCGCGGCGCGGGGCGGCGGGTCAGCGCGGGGTGAGCCCGTACAGCGCGTACTCGACCAGGCGGTCGGCATAGGCGTGCGAGAGCGGCCCGGTGCCCTGGAGCCAGCGCTGCGCGAGCGGGGAGACGAAGAGCTCCAGCGCGATGCGCGGCTCGACGTCGGCGCGTACGTCTCCGGCGTCCTGGGCGGCGCGCAGCCGCTGGACGTAGAGCTGGAGCGAGGGTTCGAGCAGCTGCTCGACGAACCGGGCGCCCAGGGCGGGGTCGATGACGCCCTCGGCGGCGAGGGCGCGCGAGGGCGCGTCGAACTTGGGGTCGAGCAGCTCGTCGACGGTGGCCCGCAGGACGTGCTTCAGGTCGGCTTCGAGGTCGCCGGTGTCCGGGATCGCGTAGCCCTGGCCCGGTTCGTGTCCGGCCGCCTCGGCGGCGGCGTCGGCGGCCTGCTCGCCGAGGTCGAGGAAGGCCTCAAGCAGCACCTCCGCCTTGGACGACCACCAGCGGTAGATCGTCTGCTTGCCGACTCCGGCGCGGGCGGCGATCGCTTCGATGGTCGTCTTGGGGTACCCCACCTCGCCGACGAGGGCGAGTGCGGCGTCGTAGATCGCTCGGCGGGAGCGTTCGCTGCGGCGGTTCTGGTCGGGGGCGGTCTTGGTGGCCATGGGTCGAATGTAGCAGCGAGCAGAGCCGATACGTATCGTCTCGAATCGGGAGGGGCGGCTGTGGCGGGCGATGGCAAACGGCCGGAAAACAACCCGTTCGCCACCACCCACAACAGCCGTGTACGCCGCACCATGGGCAGCACGAGACAGCACGGGTCCCGACCAGGGACCCCGGCCGACCGTGAGGAGCCTTCTTTGCCTCGTCACGCCACACCCCGGCGCTATCTGATGTGCCCACCGGCACACTTCAAGGTCACCTACTCCATCAACCCCTGGATGGACCCCGGCAAACCGGTCGACGTCCCCCTCGCCGTCACGCAGTGGGAGGACCTCAGGGACCGGTACCGCTCGCTCGGCCACACCGTCGACGAGCTGACGCCGCGGCCCGGACTGCCCGACATGGTCTTCGCCGCGAACGGCGCGACCGTGCTGGACGGGCGGGTGCTCGGCGCGCGCTTCGCGTACCGCGAGCGGGCCCCCGAGGCCGAGGAGCACCTGGACTGGTTCCACGCGCACGGCTACACCGACGTGTACGTACCGGCCCATGTCAACGAGGGCGAGGGCGACTTCGCGGTCACCGCGTCCTGGATCCTGGCCGGACGCGGCTTCCGGGCGAGCCCGCTCTCGCACGGCGAGGCGCAGGAGTTCTTCGGGCGGCCGGTGATCGGGCTCGACCTGGTGGACCCGCGCTTCTACCACCTGGACACGGCGCTCGCCGTGCTCGACGACGCGGGCGACGACGTCATGTACTACCCCGGCGCGTTCTCGGCGGGCAGCCGGGCGGTGCTGCGGCGGCTGTTCCCCGACGCGCTGATCGCGGAGCGCGCGGACGCCGAGGCGCTCGGCCTGAACGCGGTGTCGGACGGCCGCCATGTGCTGCTGCCGCAGGCCGCGCTGGGGTTGTTCGAGCCGCTGCGGGCGCGCGGCTACACGCCGGTCGGGATCGATCTGGGCGAGCTGCTGAAGGGCGGCGGCAGCGTGAAGTGCTGCACGCTCGAACTCCGGGGGGCGTAGGCCTCGCTCCCGGCCGGGCGGACGGGCGGACGGGCGGGCGGACCTGCCCGCCCGGCGTCCGGGGCGCGCGCGACGACTCGGCCCGCCCGGCCGCCACCCCGCGCGGCGCTCCAGCCCGCGCGGGGGGCCAGCCCGCGCGGCCAGGGGCCAGCCTGAGTTCGGGGCCCTGAGCCGTCCCGCACCGGAGGCCGGGCACAGGCCGGAGCCAGGCGCAGGCCAGGGCCGGGCACAGGCCAGGGGCCGGGCGCGGGGCGGGCGCAGGCCAAGGCCAGGGCCAGGCACAGGCCAGGGGCCGGGCACAGGCCGGGGCCGGGCGGGGCCGGGGTGGCTACTCCGGCGGTGGCCAGGCGTCGCCCCAGTCTGTGTCCCGCGCCGCCCGGTACAGCGGCCCGTGCCGCTTGGTGACCGTGTCACGGGTCAGGCCAGGATCGCGCGTGCAGAGGTCCAGGAGTACCTGGCCCTTGCGGATCTGAGGCTTGCGGACCACCCGCGCCGCCACCGGCTCCACGGCGAACCTCGTCGCCGCGACATAGCTGAACTTCTCGTCCTCGTACGGAAGTGAGCCGCCCTTCACCTGCCGGTGCAGCGAGGACCGGCTCACCCGCGCCGAGAAGTGGCACCAGTCCCGGCCCGGCACGATGGGGCACTCCGCCGCGTGCGGGCAGGGCGCCGCGATCCGCAGCCCGGCCGCGATGAGCCGGTCCCGCGCCGCGAGGACGCGGGCATAGCCGTCGGGCGTGCCCGGCTCGACGACCACCACGGCCTGCCCGGCCCTGGCCGCCTCGTCGACCAGGGCCCGCCGGTCCGCTTCGGTCAGCTCCCCGAGCACGTACGACACGGTGACGAGATCAGCGCTCGGCAGGCGGAGCGCCGCTCCGATCTGCGAGCGCTGCCACCGCGCCGCGCGCAGCAGCGGGTTCGCCGCCGCCAGCTCACAGCCCAGCGCCAGCGCGGGCTCGGCCCAGTCCAGCACCGTCACCGGCCGTACGGACTCCCAGGTCGCGCTGACCGCCCAGGTGGCCGCGCCGGTGCCGCCGCCCACATCGACATGGCTGCCGGGCGACCAGCCCGCGGGCGCCGCGTCCGCGAGCCCGTCCAGCGCCGCGCGCACCGCCTCGAACGTCGCCGGCATCCGGTACGCGGCGTACGCGGCGACGTCCGAACGGTCGCGCAGCACCGGCGCGTCGGTCGGGGTACGCCCCCGGTAGTTGGCGATCAGCCGCTCGACGGCCTGCGCCGCCTGCTTCGGCGGCAGCCCGTCAAGCAGCCCGGCGAGCGCGGCGCGCAGGGTCTCAGCGGGGGACGCCGGAGTCGCGGAGGGGGCGGGAGAGGCGGGAGAGGCGGGGGTACGGGGGTCGTTCACCCGCAGATTCTAGGCGGCCGGACGCTGCCGCGCTGTCAGGGCCCGTTGCTACGCTGGCGTCACGTGTGAACACCGACTGTCATGCTCCTGGGGGGACCAGTGGGACAGAGGATCGTGCGCGTGGCGCTCGTCGCAGGTGTGGTGGTCCTGGCGCTGCTGCTGGGCCTCGCCGCCTTCACCGACGGCGGCACGGCCGATCCGGGCGGCGGGCGCGGCGACGGCTCCGCTGGCGGCGGCTCGGCCGCGTCCACGCCGTCCAGCCGGGCCCCCGCCACCCGGCTGGACGTCCCGGCGGCGTACGACACCCGGCGCGGCTGGGAGATATCCGGGGTCTCGCGGGACTACGCGCTGGCGGACGGCGCGAACCGGATCGCGTACATCGAGCGGGTCGACCGGCGGCGCTTCCGCCTCACGGCGGTGGCGGCCAGGACCGGCGAGCCCCTCTGGTCGAGCGACCCCTGGCAGCCGCTCGGCGACGACGGCTCCCGCCTCCCCCGGCTGCTCGCGGTCAGCAAGGACCGTCGGCAGTACTTCGCGACCTGGTCGTACGGCACGGCCAGCGACCGCGACCCGCTGAGCACGGCCGACAAGGTCCTCTCGCTCGACATGTACGACGCGGCCGACGGCTCCCTGCGACGCGTCGAGCTGCCCTGGCCCACCGCGCCCGGCGTGAGCGGCGCGGGCCCCGGCGTCCTGGTCGGCACAGGCGGCACGCACGCCGTCGTCGTCGACCCCCGTACGGGCGAGACCGCCCGCTTCGAGCGCGTCGACCTCAAGGACCCGAAAGACTGTGCGAAGTGCCGCGAGCTCACCGAGATACGCGGCCTGACCAGCACAGGGCCGCTGGTCAGCGGGGACGGCGAGTTCTGGGTGCCCGGCGCCTGGCACGGACGGAGAACCGCCCCTGAAGGCACCGCGCCCGGATCGGGCACGCCCACATCCGTGACGGCGGACCACGTCCTGGCCAAGTGGAGCAAGAAGCGCGAGGGCCCGGACGACTCCGGCGCGGCCGAGCGGGACGTGTGGGCGCTGCACGACGCGGTGAACGGCAAGGCGCTGATCACGGTCGAGTGCCGCAGGCCCGCGCTCAAGCCGGGCCGCTACCCCGAGCTGACCCGCTCCCCCACCGGCCGCTACCTCGTCGCCGGGAACCTCGCCTTCGACCTGTGGAAGCGGACCGGCCGCTGCTTCGAGGAGGACGGCGAGAACGGCGGCGCCAGGTCGCTGACCCTGGCCACCGTCACCGATGCGGGCGTGGCCTACGGCGCGACGGGCGCACGCGGCGCGGCGGACGCGCTCTCCGGCGGCGGGACACCGGTCGAGGTGCGCCTGGACACCGCCGAGCTCCGCGCGCTCGCGCCCGGCCTGCGGCTGCCCGCGCACGACCAGGGCGGCGTGGGGATCTTCCGCTGGACCGACGGCAAGGACGTCGTGCACCTCATCGGATACGAGCGGCACGACTGAGCCGGGTGGCCGCCGCCGCGCGCGGCGCGCTGTCGGCGGGCTTCCGGCGCGGATGCACGGTGTTGGCGAGCAGCACCAGGAACGTGTCGGTGGCCCGGTCCACGACCAGCGAGGTCCCGGTGAAGCCGGAGTGCCCGGCCGCGCCCCGGCCCGCCAGCTCGCCCATCAGCCACGGCTGGTCGACCTGGAAGCCGAGGCCGGGGGCGCGCAGCAGCAGGTCGACGTGGTCGGCGCCGAGTATCCGCGCCGTGCCGTACGCGCCGCCGTTCAGCAGCGTCCGGCAGAACACCGCCAGGTCGCGGGCGGTCGAGAACAGCCCGGCGTGCCCGGCGACCCCGCCCAGCGCGTAGGCGTTCTCGTCGTGCACGGTGCCGCGCACCATCCCCCGGTCCAGCTTGGCCCAGGGCCTGCGCTGGTCCTCGGTGGCCGCGGCGAACGGGCAGGGCCCGAAGCCGGTGTGCCGCATGCCCAGCGGGCGGGTGACGCCGTCCCGTACGAGGCGGTCGAGCCGCCGCCCGGTGACCCGCTCCAGCACCGCCTGGGTCAGCAGCAGGTTCAGATCCGAGTAGCGGTAGCCGCTCCCCGGCGCGGCGACCGGCTCCTCGGCACGCAGCGCCGCGCGCCTGGCCTCGGCGTCCGGGCAGTCGTACAGCGGGAGTTCGGGGCGCAGTCCGGAGGTGTGGGTGAGCAGGTGGCGCAGGGTGAGGCCGTGGTCGGCGGCGGCCGTGAAGTCGGGGATGTACGCCCCGACGCCCGTGTCGAGGGCGAGAGCCCCGCGCTCCAGTTGCTGGACGGCGGCGACGGCGGTGAACAGCTTGGTCAGCGAGGCGAGGTCGAAGGGCGTGCCGGTGGACATCGGCACCCGGCGGTGTTCGGGCAGCTCCTCGTCGACGGAGCGGTGGCGCACCGCCCAGCCGACGGCCTCCTCGACGGCGATCACCGGCCCGCGCCCGGCGACGACCACCGCACCGGCGCACCAGTCGTCCGGCAGCCGTGCCGCCTCCGCGACCAGCAGCCTCAGTTCCGCCGCGTCGAGCCCGGCCCTGCTCGGCGGCCCGACGCGCAACCGTGCCGCTCTCAGCGCTCCGCTCCCTCGGCTTCCTCGGTTCTCCCGGCGCTCTCGATTCTCCCGGCGCTCTCCGCTTTCTGCGCCTTCTGCGCCTTCTGCGCCTTCCGCGCCGTACGGCTCCAGGGACGGCACAGCCCCGCGAAGCAGCCGACGGCCGCCAGCGCGCCCGCCAGCTGTACGACGGCCATCGGCACGGCCGTGTCCTCGCCCGCGATGCCGACCAGCGGCGAGGCGACCGCGCCGACCAGGAAGGACGCGGCGCCGATCAGCGCGGACGCGGAGCCCGCCGCGTGCGGGGTCCGCATCAGGGCCAGGGCTTGTGTGTTGGGCAGGGTGATGCCCATCGCGGACATCAGGAAGAACAGCCCGGTCGCCATCGGCACGAGGCCCACCTCGCCGAACACCCCGCTGGCCATCAGCAGCAGCGCGATCGCGGCGAGGGTGATCACGGTGAGCCCGGCGGCGAGCACCTTGTCCAGGCTGATCCGGCCGACCAGGACCTTGCCGTTGATCTGACCCGCCGCGATCAGGCCGACGGAGTTGATCCCGAAGAGCAGCGAGAAGGTCTGCGGCGAGGCCCCGTAGATCTCCTGGATCACGAACGGCGACGCGGAGATGTACGAGAAGAGCGCGGCGAACGCGAAGCCCCCCGCCAGCGCGTAGCCGGTGAAGACCCGGTCCGTGAGCAGCCCGCCCATGGTGCGCAGGGCCTTGCCGACGCCGCCGTTCTGGCGTTTGTCGGGGGCGAGGGTCTCCGGGAGTCTGCGCCAGACCAGGACGGTCAGTACGACGCCGATCGCGGCGAGCACCAGGAAGATGCCGCGCCAGTCGGTGACCCGCAGGACCTGGCCGCCGATCAGCGGCGCGACGATCGGCGCGACCCCGGATATCAGCATCAGCGTGGAGAAGAACCGGGCCATCTCCATGCCGTCGTACAGGTCGCGGACCACGGCCCGCGCGATGACGATCCCGGCCGAGCCCGCAAGGCCCTGGAGCAGCCGGAAGCCGATGAGGAGTTCGACGGTGGGCGCGAGCGCGCACAGCGCGGTGGCCAGGACGTAGACGAGCAGCCCGGCGAGCAGCGGGCGGCGGCGGCCCCACTTGTCGCTCATCGGCCCGACGACGAGCTGGCCGAGCGCCATACCGGCGAGGCAGGCGGTGAGGGTGACCTGGACGGTCGCGGCGGACGTGCCCAGTGAGCGGGTGACCTCCGGCAGGGCCGGGAGGTACATGTCCATGGAGAGCGGCGGTACGGCGGTCAGCCCGCCGAGTATCAGGGTGACGAGAAAGCCGGTACGGGCGGCGCGCCGCCGAACGGCGGCCCCAGCGGGCTCCGCCGCCGGACCGGCCGCCGCACCTGTTGCCGACGACGCCGCGCCGTCCTCCCCGGTGCCCCCTGATGCCGCGGGCACAGCGGTGCCCTCCGTGCCGCGCTTCGGCATGCGCCCCTCCCCTGGTTTCCCGTCCGCACCCATGTTCTCAGCTCGAACAAGATCGCCGAACCGAATAGACGGGATCACCCGGCGGCTCGGCGGCTCAGCGGCCCGCCGGAGGCGACCGGTGGGCGACCGGTGGGCGACCGATGCGTGACCGGTGGGCGACCGGTGCGTGACCGGTGGGCGGACGGGCGGCGTAGACGCCGTCCGCGGTGAGTACCCTGCGGCCCATGAGCGATACGCGGACGCGGACCAGGACGGCGGTAGTGACGGGAGCGGGCTCCGGCATCGGCCGGGCGGTCGCGGTGGAGCTGGCGCGCGGCGGCTGGTCGCTGGCGCTCGCCGGACGCCGCGTCGAGGCCCTGGAGGAGACGGCGGCCCTCGCCGGGGACGCCGCCGGGGTGCACTGCGTACGCGCCGACGTGGCGAGCCAGGAGGACGTGACCGCCCTCTTCGCGACCGCGCGGGACCGGTTCGGCCGCCTGGACCTGCTCTTCAACAACGCGGGCACGTTCGGTCCGGGCGGCGTGCCGCTGGAGGACCTGGACTACGACGCCTGGCGGCACGTCGTCGACACCAACCTCAACGGCGCCTTCCTGTGCGCCCAGGCCGCCTTCCGGCAGATGAAGGCCCAGGACCCGCAGGGCGGGCGGATCATCAACAACGGTTCGATCTCCGCGCATGTCCCGCGCCCGCACTCGGTCGCGTACACGGCCACCAAGCACGCCATGACCGGCCTGACGAAGTCCCTGTCCCTGGACGGCCGTCCGTACCGGATCGCGGCCAGCCAGATCGACATCGGCAACGCGGCGACCGACATGACCGAGCGGATGCGCCAGGGCATCCTGCAGGCGAACGGCGAGCTGGCCGTCGAGCCGGTGATGGACGTGGCCGACGTCGCCCGCACCGTACGGCACATGGCGGAGCTGCCGCTTGAGGCGAATGTGCAGTTCGCGACGGTGATGGCGACCACCATGCCGTACATCGGGCGCGGCTGACCCACGGGGGACGCGCGGGAGCACGCGGGAACGCGCGGAAGCACACGGAACGCGCGGGGACACGCGGGCGGGAATGCGCGCGCCAGCGCCGTGGTTGGGTGCGGACATGCCACAGAACACGACCGAAGTCCTGCGCTACACCGCCTTCTCCAGCAGCCCCGACGGCGGCAACCCCGCCGGAGTCGTCCTGGACGCCTCCGGCCTCGACGACGCGGCGATGCTGGGCGTCGCGGCCGAACTCGGCTACAGCGAGACGGCGTTCCTCACCGCGCCGCCCGAGGGCCTGGGCGGCGAGCCCGGACGCGCGTACACGCTGCGGTTCTTCAGCCCGAAGGCGGAGGTCTCCTTCTGCGGACACGCCACGGTCGCCACCGCGGTGGCGCTGGCCGAACACCGGAGCGGCCCCGGCGACTACGTCTTCGCGACCCCGGCCGGGACGGTCCCGGTGACCGTCGGCGAGGCCGAAGGCGAGCTGCGGGCCACGCTCAGCAGCGTAGAGCCGCGGGTCAAGCCCGTGGCCGAGGCCGATCTGACCGAGGCGCTGGCCGCTCTGGACTGGCCCGCGGCCGACCTGGACCCCGCGCTTCCGCCGCGGATCGCGTTCGCGGGCAATGACCACCTGGTCATCGCGGCCGCGACACGGGAACGGCTCGCGGACCTGGACTACGACTTCGACCGCCTGGACGCCCTGATGCGGCGCCTGGGCCTGACCACGCTGCAACTGGTGTACCGGGCGGCCGACTCCGTGTTCCATGTGCGCGACCCGTTCCCGGTGGGCGGGGTCGTCGAGGACGCGGCGACCGGCGCCGCCGCTGCCGCGTTCGGGGCGTACGCGCGCGAGCTGGGCCTCGCGAAGGACGAGGCGGTGCTCACGCTCCACCAGGGCGAGGACATGGGCCGCCCCGGTGTGCTCACGGTGACGCTGCGGGCCGGTGACCCGCGCGTCCATGTCTCGGGCACGGCCGTCTCGATCAGCGCCTGACGCGCGGGAAGGTCAGGCCCCGATCTTGCCGCCGTCCGTCCTGCGGATCACCACGGTGGCCGAGCGGGGACGGCCGTCCGGGTCGAAGTCCGGCCAGTTGCTGACCGCCCGCGGATTGTCGGGGGTCGGCGCGCCCCAGGCGGCGGTGGACTCGCCCGGATGCTGGATGTTCACGAACATCGTCCGCTGGTCGGGCGTGGTGACGACCCCGGTGATCTCACAGCCGCGCGGCCCGACCAGGAAACGACGGATCTCGCCGGTACGCGGGTCGGCGGCCAGCATGGCGTTGTTGCCGATCCGGTCGTACCCCTTCTCCGGCAGGTTCTGCGCGGAGTTGGAGATATCGGTCTGGATCCACAGCCGGGCGTCGGCGTCGAACCAGAGCCCGTCCGGCGAGCCGAACATGGTCTCCTCGGTCAGGTCGACCGCGTCGTCGTAGGCCGGGTCACCGGCGAGCTGGAAGACGTCCCAGCGGAACCGGGTCGCGGTGTTGTCCCCGCCTTCCTCACGCCAGCGGATGATGTGCCCGTACGGGTTGGGGGTGCGCGGGTTGGCCGCGCCCCCTTCGCCGGTGCCGTTGGTGAGGGTGCAGTAGACGTCCTTGTTCTTCGGGTTGACGGCGAGCCACTCCGGGCGGTCCATCGGCGTGGCCCCGACGGCGTCCGCCGCCTCAC
The DNA here is from genome assembly GCF_054788135.1 of Streptomyces sp. O3. NCBI lineage: Bacteria > Bacillati > Actinomycetota > Actinomycetes > Kitasatosporales > Streptomycetaceae > Streptomyces > Streptomyces sp. O3. Next base: position 38,157 of record NZ_JBTVYK010000035.1, on the reverse strand, counting down.
GGGTACGGAGCAGTACGTCGGCCTGGTCCCGCCAGCCGCCCGATGCGGTCAGCGGGCCCTCGCCGAAGACCAGGGGCAGCCAAGTGCCGCTGCCGTCGTCGTCGAAGCGGGCTACGTACAGCGTGCCGTCGTCGAGCGGGCTCTGCCCGCGCCGGTAGCTGCGCCACGGCCGCCTGCCGACGAACTTGTAGATGTAGTCGCCCCGCTGGTCGTCGCCCATGTAGCCGACGACCCGGCCGCGGCACTCGGTGGTGACACAGCCCTCGTGCTTGATCCGGCCGAGCGCGGTGCGCTTGACCGAGGTGTGGCCGGGGTCCATCGGGTCGATCTCGACGACCCAGCCGAAACGGTTCGCCTCCTTGCCGTTGACGGCCACGTCCCAGCGCGGGCTGGCCAGGTGCCAGCGGTAGCCGAAGCCGACCCGGCTCAGGCCGTAGCGGGCCTGGCTCGGGGTGGGCTCCCAGGAGGCGTCCTCGGTGCCGAAGTAGGAGTTCCAGTTCTCCTCGCAGGCGAGATAGGTGCCCCAGGGGGTGACGCCCATCGAGCAGTTGTTGAGGGTGCCCAGCGGGGGGTTGTTCGACCGCAGCTCGGGGTGGTCGGCGGGGACCGGACCCGAGAAGGCGACCGGGGTCCCGCCGTGCACCTTGCGGGCGCGGCGGGACGCGACGCGCTCCCAGGAGCCGTCCCGCTTCCTGGCGATCTCGACGATGCTGACGCCCTGCGCGGCGAGCGCCTTTTCGACCTTCTCCTCGGTCATCTCGCCGGGGCCGTCGGGGAACAGGAGGGACTGGTCCACGTACTCGTGGTTGACCACCAGCATGCCGCGGTCGCAGCCGTGTCGGCCCCACCCGCCGTGCCCTTGTCCTCGGTGCCCGCCATGGCCGCCGCGTCCACCGTGTCCGCCGCGTCCCAGCGGGAAGAAGTGCATGCCGTCGTGGTGCATGCCCAGCTGCCGGGCCTGCTCGGCGGCGGTGTTGGAGGCGTCCTTGCGCCACTGCGGGCCGTCGGGCTGGATCGGGGTGCCCCACGGGATGAGCACCTGCGCTTCGTAGCCCTCCGGGACGGTCAGCTCGTCGGCCCTGTGCGTGCCGACCGGCTTGAACCCGAGCAGGGGGCGCGACCGGCCGGGCGTCGCCGCCGCGACGCCCTGCGCGACGCCGAGCCCCAGGAACCCGACGGCGGCCGCGGTGCCGCCGCGCAGGGCGGCGCGGCGCGACATCCGGGTCGCGACCACGTCCCGGAACGGGCGGTTGGCGGAGGGGTTCGAGCTCACATCGTCGGGGTCGGCCACGGGGAACACTGAAGGGTCAGCAGTCATGTTCCGTCCTCGGTGTCGAGAATGCGCCGACTGCCCGGTCGCCTGGTCACCCTGAGGAACAGACGCCTGACAGTCGCTCAGAAGTTACAGTCCGGCGATACTAGGACCGCGGATCTACGCGCGTACACCCCTCGAACGCCAAGGGAATCGCCTGGCCCCGCGCAAAGAGCCGGAGATAGGGTCGAAACGCGCCAGCACCACAGGAATTCAGATAAACCAGAGAAACAGGGAAACAGGGGGCCACGAGATGGGCGGCACGGTCCGGGCGGTCAGCAGCAACGGCACGTACTCCTTCACCAAGCCGAACCGCGACAGCATCACCCTGCGCGAAGGGCTCGGCGTGGAGGGCGACATACACGCCGGGACGACGGTCAAGCACCGCGCCCGCATGGCGAAGGACCCCGACCGGCCGAACCTGCGCCAGGTCCACCTCATCCACGAGGAACTCTTCACCGAGGTCGCCGCCGCGGGCTTCGACGTGGCGCCGGGCCAGCTGGGCGAGAACATCACCACCGGCGGCGTCGACCTGCTCGGCCTGCCCGTCGGCGCGCTGCTGCGGATCGGCGCGTCGGCGGTCGTCGAGGTGACCGGGCTGCGCAACCCGTGCCGCCAGATCGACGACTTCCAGGCCGGGCTGCTCAAGCAGGTCGTCGGCCGGGACGCGGCGGGCGGCGTCGTCCGCAAGACCGGGGTGATGGGCGTCGTGCGGCAGGGCGGCGTGGTGCGGGCCGACGACGCCGTCGAGGTCGAGCTGCCGCCGGGGCCGCACCGCCCGCTTGAGGCGGTGTGACCGAGGCGATGTGACCGGGACGGTGTGCGCGAGGTGCGCGGCGCGGGGTGCGCGCCCCCGTGGCGTGCGCGGGGCCGTCCACTGTGGACGGGGTCAGCGGACGATCGTCAGCCGCCCGCTGTAGACGGTCAGCGGATCGCTGGACGTCAGCGCGACCGCGTAACCGTCGCCGGGCGGCACATCCGGGACAGTGGCCCAGGCCGCGAGGTCGCCGGGGTCCACGCCGACGGCCAGTTCGGCGACCCCCTCGGTCCGCTCGCCCTCGCCGCGCACCAAGACGATGTCGCAGGGGTGCCCGGCGTCCCCGGTCAGCCGCCAGGTGACGCCCACGTCCTGCCCGATCCGCCACACGTCGCCCGCAGCGGGGCTCAGAATCCGGAGGGCACCGGCCCCGGCACCGGCACCGAAGCCGTCAACGTCACCGGCATCGGCACTGGGCGTGCGGGACGCGTCAGGGTGCCCCGGCACCGTACCGGCGCCCTTGGCGGCGGACCTGAGGCGGTCGATCAGGCTCATGGCTCTGCTTCCTCCCCTCTTCCTCCCCTCCTCGTCCACGGTAGGCACGGGCCCGCGTCACGCGCACGGCGAGCGAACCGGGAAGCGATTCCGGCAGCCGCCCCATCTGGCGGTAGCCTTGCCTGCGTGCCCCGCCTGTCTGAAGTCATCGCCGCGCTAGACGCCCTGTGGCCCCCCGAGCGGGCCGAGGACTGGGACGCCGTCGGGACGGTCTGCGGAGATCCGGACGCCCGCGTCTCCCGTGTGCTGTTCGCCGTGGACCCGGTCCAGGAGATCGTCGACGAGGCCGTACGGCTCGGCGTCGATCTGCTGGTCACACACCACCCGCTCTATCTGCGCGGCACGACGACGGTCGCGGCCTCGCACTTCAAGGGCCGGGTCGTACACGACCTGATCAAGAACGACATCGCGCTGCACGTGGCGCACACCAACGCCGACACCGCCGACCCCGGTGTGTCCGACGCCCTCGCGGGCGCGCTCGACCTGCGGGTCGTCGGCCCGCTGGCGCCCGACGCCACGGACCCGAAGGGCCGCCGCGGGCTCGGCCGGATCTGCGAGCTCGACCACCCGCTGTCCCTGCGGGAGCTGGCCGAGTACGCGGCCAAGCGGCTGCCCGCCACCGCGCAGGGCGTCCGCGCCGCGGGCGACCCGGACGCCGTGATCCGTACGCTCGCGGTCAGCGGCGGCTCCGGCGACAGCCTGTTCGGCCACGTACGGGCGGCGGGCGTGGACGCGTTCCTGACCGCCGACCTGCGCCACCACCCGGCCTCCGAGGCGACCCAGCACTCCCCGCTGGCGTTGCTCGACGCCGCCCACTGGGCCACCGAGCAGCCCTGGTGCGAGCAGGCGGCCGCGCAGCTCGACGCGATCTCCGACCGTCACGGCTGGGGCCTGCGGGTCCATGTGTCGACGACGGCCACCGACCCCTGGACCGCCCACGCGGCGTCCGATTCCGTTGTTCCCCCCTCTTCATCTGGAGCCCCCAACTGAACGCCGAGCCCGCCGACCAGATCCGACTCCTCGACGTCCAGGCGCTCGACGTCCGGCTGTCGCAGCTCGCGCACAAGCGCGAGTCGCTGCCCGAGCACGCCGAGATCGAGTCGCTGAACAAGGACCTCACCCAGCTGCGCGACCTGCTGGTCGCGGCACAGACCGAGGACAGCGACTGCGCGCGCGAGCAGACCAAGGCGGAGCAGGACGTGGACCAGGTGCGCCAGCGCGCCGCCCGCGACCAGCAGCGCCTGGACTCGGGTGCGATCACCTCGCCGAAGGACCTGGAGAGCCTGCAGCACGAGATCGCCTCGCTCGCCAAGCGCCAGGGTGACCTGGAGGACGTGGTGCTCGAGGTGATGGAGCGCCGCGAGTCCGCGCAGGAGCGGGTGGCGGAGCTGACCGAGCGCGTCGCGTCCGTCCAGTCGAAGATCGACGACGCCACGGGGCGGCGGACCGCCGCGTACGAGGAGCTGGACGGCGAGGCCACCGCGGTCACCAAGGAGCGCGAGGTGGTGGCGGGTTCGGTCCCGGCCGACCTGCTGAAGCTGTACGACAAGCTGCGCGAGCAGCAGGGCGGCATCGGCGCGGCGCGGCTGTACCAGCGGCGCTGCGAGGGCTGCCGTCTGGAGCTGAACATCACCGAGGTGAACGAGGTCAAGGCCGCGGCCAGGGACGCGGTGCTGCGCTGCGAGAACTGCCGCCGGATCCTGGTGCGTACCTCGGAGTCCGGCCTGTAATGCGGAAGTTCATCGTCGAGGCGGACGGCGGGTCTCGGGGCAATCCGGGGCCCGCGGGCTATGGCGCGGTCGTCATCGACCCGGTGACGGGCGAGGCGCTCGCCGAGGCGGCCGAGTACATCGGCGTCGCGACGAACAACGTCGCCGAGTACAAGGGTCTGGTGGCCGGGCTCAAGGCCGCGAAGGCCCTCGACCCCGAGGCCGAGATCAGCGTCCGGATGGACTCCAAGCTGGTCGTCGAGCAGATGTCGGGCCGCTGGAAGATCAAGCACCCGGACATGAAGCCGCTGGCCGCGGAGGCGGCGCGGGTCTTCCCCGCCGGGCGAGTCACGTACCAGTGGATTCCGCGCGAGAAGAACAAGCACGCGGACCGGCTGGCCAACGAGGCGATGGACGCGGGCAAGCGGGGCAGGCAGTGGTCGCCGTCGGCGAGCACGGCGGCCCTCGACGCGGCCGACGCCCAGGCCGCCCGCGCGGCGGCCGCTCCCGGCGACGGGGCGGCGGGAGCGGCCAGGGCCCGCGCGGCCCTGGCGAGCGCCCAGGCCCCGACGGCCCTGGACGCCACCGCCGGGGCTGTCCCGGCCGACCGCCCCACGGACACCGAGACCCGCGGGACGGCCGGTGCGCGGGCGGCGGGCCGCGACGCCACCGCGCACGGGAACCACACGCGCGCCGCCGCAAGCGCCGGACCCTCGGGCGCGGGCACCGGCGGGACGGCCGGTCCCGCAACGGCCGGTCCCGCAACGGCCGGACGCGATGCCGCCGCCGTGCGCGGGGATCACGCGCAGCCCGCTTCGGGTGCGCGTGATGTCGACGCCGCGCGGAGTGTGGGAGCCGCCGGTACCGGAAGCCCGGAGGGCGCGGCGGCGCCCGTCGGCTGGGCGGTGCCCGCCGACCTCGGCCCGCCCGCCACCTTCGTCCTGCTGCGGCACGGAGAGACCGCGCTGACCCCGGAGAAGCGGTTCTCCGGCAGCGGCGGCAGCGACCCCGACCTGTCCCCCGTAGGCCGGGAGCAGGCCGACCGCGTCGCCGCCGCGCTCGCGGCGCGCGGCACCATCGAGGCGATCGTCAGCTCACCGCTGGTCCGCTGCCAGCAGACCGCGCACACCGTGGCCGCCCGGCTCGGCCTCGACGTCCGGATCGAGCAGGGGCTGCGCGAAACGGACTTCGGCGCCTGGGAGGGCATGACGTTCGCCGAGGTCCAGCAGCGTCACCCCGACGACCTGGCAGCCTGGCTGGCATCGGCGAAGGCCGCGCCGACCGGCGGCGGCGAGTCGTTCACCCAGGTCACCCGGCGCGTCACCGCCGCCAGGGAGAAGCTGCTCGCCCGGTACGCGGGCCGCACGGTCCTCCTCGTCACCCATGTCACGCCGATCAAGACGCTGGTCAGGCTGGCCTTGGGCGCGCCCCCGGAGGCGTTGTTCCGGATGGAGCTGTCGGCGGCGTCCCTGTCGGCGGTCGCGTACTACACGGACGGCAACGCCTCGGTACGGCTCCTGAACGACACGTCGTACCTCCGCTGACCCCGGTCACCTGCCGGCCCCGCGGCCCGGCGGCCTCGACCGGGCCAGGGGCTTCACCCTGGCCCGGTCCCGTGCCGCCGACGCATCCCGCGTCCGGCGACGCCGGACACTCCGACGCCTCAGTGGATCTCCGTCACCACCACATCGAGCTGCCACGCCTTCGCCGCCTTCGCCGTCTTCCCGGACTTCGCCGGAGCCTCGGCCTCCACCACGTAGCCCAGGTCCCGCAGCGCCTCCACCAGCTCCGCGGGCCCGGCGGGCGCGGCCCCGGCCCGCAGCAGGTCGCGCACCAGGCGGCCCTTGGTCGCCTTGTTGAAGTGGCTCACCACGGACCGCTTCTCGACCCCGTCGACCATCCGCGCGTGCAGCACCCGCACCGTCGCGGTCCGCGCCGCCAGCTCCCCCACGGGCTTCCACGCCGCCGCGTACGCGGCCGACCGCAGGTCGAGCAGGAGCCCGTCCCCCGCCACCTCGGGCAGCACGTCCGCCAGACGCGGCCGCCAGTACGCGCCCAGCGCCCCGAGCCCCGGCAGCTTCACGCCCATGGAGCAGCGGTACGACGGGATCCGGTCACCGATCCGCAGCGCGCCCCACAGCCCCGAGAACACCAGCAGTTCCCGCCTGGCCCGCTTCTTCGCGTCGGCGTCCAGCGAGGCGAGCCCGAGCGCGTCGTACAGCACCCCGGTGTAGATCTCCCCCGCGGGCCGCGCGCCCGCGGTCCGCAGCTCGGCGTTCTTGGCGACCTCACCGGCGAGGCCGGTACTCAGCCCGAGCACCTCGCGCGCCCGCTCCTCGTCCGTCAGGCACAGCTCCACCAGCTCGTCGAGTACGGCCGCCCGCGCGTCGGCGAGCCCCGGCAGCGACAGCGACTCGGCCTTCAGCGGGGCCCCGCGCCCGGAAGCGGCCTTCCCCTCGGACGGCGGCAGCAAGACGAGCACGGCGATCGTTCTCCTTAGGTAAAACACGGACGGGGATGCGGCCCCGCAGCAGCGTAACCGCACAACAGGCCACGACGGCCCGGAGGCCATACGCTCGGCTTATGCCCCGCCGCCATATGCATGTGACCGGCGCCGCCGAGGCCCCGCTGCGCTCCGCCCTGCGTGCGCTGCGCTCCGAGCTGGGCACGCCGCAGGAGTTCCCGCCCGAGGTGCTCGCCGACGCGGAAGCGGCCGCGCGGTCCCCGCGGCTGCCGGACGAGGACGCGACCGGCATTCCCTTCTTCACGCTCGACCCGCCCACGTCCACCGACCTCGACCAGGCGATGCACCTGTCCCGCCGCACCGGCGGCGGCTACCGCGTGCGGTACGCGATCGCGGACGTCGCCGCGTTCGTCACACCCGGCGGCGCGCTCGACACCGAGGCGCACGCGCGCGTGATGACCCTCTACTTCCCGGACGAGCGGGTCTCGCTGTATCCGCCGCTGCTCTCCGAGGGCGCCACGAGCCTGCTGCCCGACCAGACCCGTCCGGCGGTGCTCTGGACCATCGACCTGGACGCCGAAGGCCGCAGGGTCGCCGTGGACGTACGCCGCGCGCTGGTCCGCAGCCGCGCGAAGCTGGCGTACGAAGGCGTCCAGCGGGCCATCGACGAGGGCACGGCCGAGGAGCCGGTAGCCCTCCTCAAGAGCATCGGCCGACTGCGCGAACGCCTGGAAGCCGCGCGCGGCGGCATCTCCCTCAACGTCCCCGAGCAGGAGATCGTCGAGGACGGCGACAGCTATCTGCTGGAGTACCGCGCCACGCGCCCCGCCGACGGCTGGAACGCCCAGATCTCGCTGCTCACCGGCATGGCGGCCGCGGACCTGATGACCGCCCACGGCACCGGCATCCTGCGCACGCTGCCCGCCGCCCCGGACGGCGCGGTCGGCAGGCTCCGCCGCTCGGCCCGGGCGCTGGGCATCGACTGGCCGCACCACACCGCGTACGCGGAACTGATCAGGTCACTCGACTCCGGCGACCCGCGGCACGCCGCTTTCCTCGAAGAGTGCACGACGCTGCTACGGGGCGCGGGCTACACGGTGTTCGAGAACGGCGAGGTCCCCGACCCGCGCATCCACTCCGCGGTAGCCGCCCCCTACACCCACGCGACCGCGCCACTGCGCCGCCTCGTGGACCGCTACACGGGAGAGATCTGCCTGGCCGCGACCGCGAACGAGCCCCCGCCCGACTGGGTGCGGGCCGCGCTGCCCGACCTCCCCCAGGAGATGGCCGACGGCGCGCGGCGCGCGGGCGCCGTGGAGCGCGAATGCGTCGACGTGGTCGAGGCGGCGGTGCTCAGGGGCCGGATCGGCGAGGTGTTCGACGCGTACGTGGTGGACGTCAAGGACCCCGACGCCGACCCGGCGGTCGGCACGGTCCACCTGGAGGACCCGGCGGTCATCGGCCGCGTCGAGAGCCCCGGCGCCCGCCTCCCGCTGGGCGAACGCCTGCGGGTCCGCCTCACCCAGGCGGATCCGGGCACGGCGAAGGTCCAGTTCGCCCCGGCGTGAAGGCACACCGAAGCCGGATGCGCCCCGCGAAAACGGTCCGCTGTGCCACGATCGAGGGAAGCTGTTCCCGTACGCGGTGGCGCCGCCCCCTCGGCAGCTACCTTCGGCGACGACCAAGGAAAGGGCGTGACATGACTGCCATGGCACACGAACCGCTCACGCAGGCTGAGCTGCTGCTGGAGGGTTTCCTCGCCCTGGATACGCCAGAGGGCTTCCGGGCCGAACTGATCGAGGGGGAGATTGTCGTGACGCCGCCACCGGACGGGGACCACGAGGACTACATCGACGTGATCAATACACAAGTGAAAGCCCGGTCCCGCGTCCTCATGCAGTTCTCAGGCAACAAGGGCCTGAAACTCAGCAGCGGCGGCGGCTGCCCGAAGAACCACGTCATTCCGGACGGCACCTTCGCACCCACCGAACTGCGCCTGTTCCGAGGCGCCGGTTCCTGGATGCCGTGCGAGGGCATCGCCATGGTCGTCGAGGTCACCTCCGGCAGGCCGGACATCGACCGTGAGGCCAAGCGCCACTGCTACGCCCGCAACGGAATTCCCCACTACCTGCTGGTCGACCGCACCGAGGCTTCCGTCACCCTCTTCAGCGAACCAGAGGGCGATGACTACCAGCACCACCACACCAGCGCCTTCGGCAAGCCCCTCCCCCTCCCCGAGCCCTTCGCCTTCGACCTGGAGACCACGGACTTCGTCTGAGTCTGATGAGGTCCGATCCGCCCTCTCCCGACAGGTAACATGGTCGGCACGGCGGACGAGCCGGCCGGGCGGCCGCGACGGCGATCTCCGGATCGCCGCCGAGGAACGTCCGGGCTCCACACGGCAGGGTGGTGGCTAACGGCCACCCGAGGTGACTCGCGGGACAGTGCCACAGAAAACAGACCGCCGGGACCGTATCCGTACGGGACCCGGTAAGGGTGAAACGGTGGTGTAAGAGACCACCAGCGCCTGGGGTGACCCAGGCGGCTAGGTAAACCCCACCCGGAGCAAGGTCAAGAGGGGCCCTCGCGAGAGGACCCTGCGCGGACGACCGAGGGCTGCCCGCCCGAGTCCGCGGGTAGACCGCACGAGACCGGCAGCAATGCCGGTCCTAGATGGATGGCCGCCTCCCCGGCTGCCGCGAGGCGACCGGGAGACAGAACCCGGCGTACAGGCCGACTCGTCCGCCGCCCCCTTGCGGGCAGCCCTGACCAGGCGTTTTACCTGGTCAGTGGCCATGTTTCGATTCCAGGGCACGAGCGATCATTGCTCACTCTTTGTAACTGTTTCCGGGTGTTTCTCGGTGCTGTGTGGCGATCCTGTGGCGGTACAAGTCACGGAGACGACCACGCTGGTCAGGGTCGGCCAGGTGCCGGCCAGACCTTCCAGGAGGCGGACCTCCTCGCGGGTGAAGTACACGCTGCCCGCGTCGCGGCCGTGCGCATCGCCCCAGGTCAGCGTCTCGTCACCGGCCCGGCTCTGGGTGTAGCCGTGCGGGTTGCGCAGGTACCTTGCCGCGGACTTGAGGACGAGGGTGCGCACCAGGCGGGGCGGGGTGGCCTCGGGCCAGTCGCGGCCGTAGACGGTCGCCAGGTCGGAGGCGTCCTCCAGGGCTCCGGCCCCGATGCGGAGTTCGTCCTCGTCGAGGTCCCAGTCGAGACGGGCCTTCAGCTCGTCGAGGGTGGCATACGCCAAGATGTGGCCTCCTTCCACGTATGGCCGGTGGTGTGAATGTCCGTAGTCGCGTGTACGGGTGAGCCGGGGGTTCGTCTCCGGACGCAGGGGGCTGTGAACTTTCCAGACAGAGCGAAGTCGTTTGCACTACTGTCGAGTTGGCTGTAGTCGTGCGCGCAGCGGAGGGGGCCAGATGGCGGATGGACCGGTGGCCGAGCACGGGTGCTGACCGCTTCGGGCGGCGTGTGGGAAGCCGTAGTGCGTCAGGCTGAGTTGATCGGGCCCTTTGCCGAGAAGGCCATGGTGGGGCTGGCGGACGCTAACGAGGCCGCCGCGCCGTCCGGAGACTCATCATGACTGGTTCCTGACCCGCATCAGGTCGAGGTCGGGGCAGGAATGTCCGAAACGGGGAGACATAGCAGTGCGAGACCAGCTTCTCGGGGGCCGTTACCGGCTGGTGCGACAGCTCGGCGAGGGTGGAATGGGGCAGGTATGGGAGGCGCAGGACGAAACGCTGGGGCGACCTGTCGCGGTCAAGGTGATCTCCCTGCTCGCCGGTGGCGGAAGCCGCGGCGACGAGGCACGCGCCCGGTTCCTGCGCGAGGCACGGATCACCGCCCGGCTACAGCACCCCAATATCGTCACCATCCACGATCTCGGCGAGACCGACACCGAGGGCAACAGGGTGCCGTTCCTGGTGATGGAACGGGTCCGAGGCGAGGGCCTGGACGCGAAGCTGCGCCGAGGCGACGTCACCCCGCAGGACGCGGCCCAGTGGGGCGCGCAGATATGCGACGCACTCGCAGAGGCGCATGACGCCAAAATCATGCACCGGGACATCAAGCCTTCCAACATCCTCATCACGTCCTCCGGTCTCGTGAAGGTCCTCGACTTCGGCATCGCGCGGGCCGCCGATCCCTACGCGACCGCGGACCGTCTCACCCAGACCGGCTTCATCGTGGGCACACCCCCCTACATGGCCCCCGAACAAGCACGCGGGGTCCCCGAACCGCGCAGCGACCTCTACGCGCTCGGCTGCATTCTCTTCGAGGCGATCACAGGCCAGCTGCCGTTCCAGGCTCCCGACACCGTGGGCTACCTCTCGGCACACCTCACCCAACAACCGCCCACACCCAGCTCGGTGTCCGCGAACATCCCACCCGGCTGGGACGACCTCGTGCTGACCCTGCTGCACAAGGACCCCACCCAGCGGTATCCGAGCGCTACTGAGCTCTCCCAGGCCTTGCGCCAGCTCGACCGCGCACCCGAGACCGAACTCTCGGCAGACGACCGGACCCGGCCGCTCACAAAGCCGGGCCCGCCCTCGATTCCGCCCATGGCCTCACCTCAGGGGGCGAATAACCCGGCAGCCGTTCTCGCTCAGCCTGAGGGCACGTACCTCGCGGCACTGGAGAGGTTCGGCCCTCCAGCGATCTTGCTCGTGTTCCTTGTCAGCCTGCCGTTCAATGAGCGGTATGGCGCAGGGTCCTACTCCGTCACCCTCTGGACGTCCCTGGTCACCTTGAGCGCCGCCATCGTGTTGACGGCATCCCTTACGCCGCGATCCACGGGCATGACGCGCGGAATCGGGTACGTGACCACGGCGCTCGCTGGCACCGGTGTCCTGTGGAACGCGCAGCTGCTTGAGCGGGGAGCCACGTATTCCAGCAATATGTCGCTCTACTACGTGCTGGCTTCCCTGACCGCCGCAGCGTACTGCTTTCGCGATATCAGGACCCGGCGGGCCCGACCGGCCCACGGCAGGTCAGACCGCGGGTCTGCCCTCACGGCCCCCCATCACCCGAGCCCAAGTCCCGGCAGCCGTGCCCAGTGGGAGCGGTTCGGTCCTCCAGTTGCCCTGTTCGTGCTCGCCAATCTGTCGTCTGACTTCTGGCGCACCGATCTCGGACCCCCCTCGGACTGGGTCTTCTCGGTCTGGCTTGTGCGCTTCCTCATGGTGGGCCTTCTCGTGTTCACGGCAGCACTGACACCGCACTCCGATGGCGTGGCCCGAAGCGTGGGTTACGTGTTCGCATCCACGGCCGCCATCGGCTTCGTGATGGGGGTGACTCAAGGCCCAGGGCCGACACTCGCCCACAACTTGCCGCTGTACCTCACGGCGACACTCCTGAGCATCGCGGCGTACTGCTACCGCGACGTCAAAACCCGGCGAGCCCGGTCGCTCCATGGCACGTCCGCGCACACAACTTCGGACACCCGCGCAGGCGACTTCGGAAATTGACAGGCGGGTCGCGCCTCCCGGCTGAATGCCAAGGGGCGCGGCCCGCTGCTCAAGCAGGGGATCAGGCGTTGGCCGGGTCGCTCAAAGCGGCCTTCCGCTGCTGCGTCGAATGCTTCCTCCATGGGCCACCAGGACAGTTTGAAGTCCTCCTCTGTGGGAGTGAGCTCCTGTGGCCCGAAGGTCAGGTCTCGGGCCTCGAACAGGCGTACCTGCGCTGTCGAGCTGAGGGAGGAAGGCCACAAGGCCACCGGCATCGCGCGCTACCACGATGGAGGGGCATCCAGTACGGTCTCGTGGCCCTGGACTGCGCGCCCCGGAACCCGCCAGAACCGCTCACCCGGCCACGTCTGACCCAGTACGGTCGACTCCCCGGCGAACATGACCAGTTGCCGGTGGTCGAGGATGGGGGCGTGTGGTGCAGGAGCTGACAGGAGCAGACCCGAGACAGGCCGGGAGCTACCGGCTGCTGGCACGCCTCGGCGCGGGCGGCATGGGCACGGTCTACCTCGGCCGCACGCGCGGCGGCCGGTTCGTCGCGGTCAAGATGATCCACGCCAACCTCGCTGCGGCGGACGGGTTCCGCGAGCGCTTCACCCGCGAAGTACGCACCTGCCAACGCCTCACCGGCCCCGGCACCGTGCGTGTGGTCGACGCCGCCCCCGACGCCCCCATGCCGTGGCTCGCCACCGACTACATCCCCGGCCCCTCCCTCCGCGCGGCCGTCACCGAAGCGGTCCCGCTCCGGGCGGAAGCGGCGTGGCACATGATCGGGGACCTCGCGGCCGCGCTGGAGCATGTCCACGCACAGGGACTCGTCCACCGGGACATCAAGCCCGAGAACATCCTGCTGTCCGCACGCGGCCCCCTCCTCATAGACTTCGGTATCGCACGCGCCGTGGACGGCACGAACCTCACCACCACCGGCATGGCCATCGGCACCCCCGGCTGCATGGCCCCCGAACAGGCGCAGGGCGGAAAGGCGGGGCCCCCGGCCGACGTCTTCGCCCTCGGCGCGGTCACCGTGTTCGCGCTCACCGGGCGGCATGCCTTCGGCACCGGCACACCCGCCGACATGATCTACCGCAGCGTCTACGAGCCGCCGCAACTCGACGGCATACCCGATGAGTTCACTACCCTGATCGAAGCGTGCCTGACCAAGGACCCAGCCGGACGCCCCACGGTGACGGACATCGTCGCCACCGCCCACTCCCACCACGGCGCGTGGCCTCCAACCGCCGTAGGAGCGCAGATCAGCCGCCGTGCCGAGTACCTTCTCAACTGGGACACCCCCGCACCGACCACCCGGAGCACCAGTCCCGGAGGGCCGGGCGACGCCAAGCCCATACTGGAGCGAAACGCCACACCCGGCGCGCGCCTCCAGAAGAGGGCGCAATGGGAAGCAGCGAACAGGAAAGCGGCAAGGGAAGGGGCGGAACAGGCGGTACGGGAGGCGAAGGGCCGGAAGGCGTCCATACGAAAATCAGGCGCCTTTGCCTTCGCCGCCTTCGCCGCCATCGTCGTCTCGGCAGGAGTCATAGCAGCGGTGAAAACCGGCGGTGCGGAACCGGACGCCGAGGCATGCGAGGTACTCCACAAGGCAAACCGGCAGTACACCACCGTATCCGCGTATGCGTACGCCCACAGTGCCGATTCCTACACGGGCCAGGCCCGTACCGCGTGGCGGAAGGCCGAGGACCCTGAGCTGAAAGACGCTTTACTGGAAAACGTGAACGCACACCAGAGCCTGGCCAGGAACCAGCGCATGGGGACGCGTGACTGGGACCAGCCGGTGAACAAGGCGATCTTCGACAACGCCGTCTACGCCCGGAACAACGCCGCGGCCGCATGCGGCGCCAGTGGGACACGAGACGCCTCCAGCTCCGCTCTCCCGTGAACTGCCGGTTGCGGGCGACCTCGATGTGCCTGACTGGATACGCTGACCAGGCGACTCCTGGAGGACACCACCATGACCGACCTCACCCCCGGCGAGAAGAACCGTCTCGGTGAGGCACCCGCCCGCCGGGGAGCGGCGTGAATCGCCAGCGCCCGGCGGGCGTGCTGGCTACTTGACGAGGTGGGCGCGGAGGTCGTTCAGGACCGCGTCGGCCGCGGTGACGCCGAGGCCCAGGTACCAGGTCTCGTCCGGGACGTTCACGGCCTGGCCGTTCTTGACCGCGGGGAGCTTCTTCCAGAGCGGGTTGTCCTCGGCGGCGGCGCGGTCGGTCTGCTTGGCGTCGCCGTAGACGCCGGTGAAGATCCAGTCCGCGTCGGCCTCGTCGATCTTCTCCGGGCTGACCTCGGTGGCGAGGTCGTTGGCCCGCTGGTTCTCGGGGCGCGGCACGCCGACGTCGTCGAGGATGACACCGATGAACGAGGCCTTCGCGTACAGCCGGATCATGCCCGGCAGGTAGCGGAGCATCGTGACGGAGGGCTTGTCGTCGCCCAGGTCGTCGCCGAGCTGGGACGCCTTCTTCGCGTACGCGTCGAGTTTCGCCTCGGCCTCCTTGGTGCGGTCCAGGGCGGCGGCGTTGAGGAGGTAGTTCTCCTTCCAGGTGAAGCCCGGACGGATGGAGAACACGGTCGGCGCGATCTTGGAGAGCTTCGGGTAGAGCTTGGCGGCACGCAGCTCGCTGCCGAGGATCAGGTCGGGCTTGAGGTTGTTGATCGCCTCCAGGTTCAGGGAGTTGATCGTGCCGACGCTCTCGGGGTTCCCGGCGTCCTTCTTCAGGTACTCGGGGATGCCGTCGTCGCCCTCGGTGGGCGCGTAGCCGACCGGCTTGACGCCGAGCGAGACGACGTTGTCGAGCTCGCCGACGTCCAGGACGACGACCCGCTTCGGCTGGGCCTTGAGCTCCGTCTCGCCCATGGCGTGCGTGATGGTCCGCGGGAACTCGCCGTCCTTGGCGTCGGTGCCCATCTTCGCCGTCTTCTCGGCGGCCTTGGTGAAGTCGTCGCCGCCCTGGGCGACGGACTTGCTGCCGTTGCCCGCGGACGACTTCCCCGACCCTCCCCCGTCTCCCGAGCAGGCCCCGAGCAGCAGGGCGCCGGCTGCGGCGATGGCGACGGCTGCGGCGCCGCGGCGTCGTATGGACATCAGTGCTCCAGAGGTGACGGACAGAAGAGAGAAGGGGCGGCACTTAGGTGTGCCTTACCTATGGCGCGGCCTACTGTAAGCGCTCGCGGCCCGTCCAGCACAGTCGCCCCCAGCCCCTCAGGCGAACCGGGGCATCGCCACCCTTTGGTGTGAAGCGAGGGGCGCCCGATGCCACGGCAGCGCGTACGAAAACTACCTTCGTCGCCGGAGGTGACCAGTCGATGACGGTCTGTACGACGACGACGGCGGCGGCGACGGCGCAAGCTCGGGCGGAGGCCCAAGCAGAGGCCCAGGCCCAGGCGGTGGCACGGCCCCAGGCGGAGTTCGCGATCACCGCCGACGGCTCCTACGCCGCCCGGCTCGCGCGTACGCGGGCCACCGGAGACGCCTGGCGGGCCGAGCGCTGGACCCTGGACGGCCCCGAGCCGTACGCGGTGCCGCTCCCCCTCGACCAGCCCGAGGAGCCCGGCACCGGCGTGCTGCCGATGGCCGACGGGCAGGTGCTCGTGCAGCGCTCGGTGGACGGGCGGCAGATGTTCTCGCTGCTGTACCCGACCGGCCCCGGAACCGGCGAGCGACCGCTCGGCGCCGTGGAGTGCGCGTCGCTGCGCCTGCTGCCGCCGTCACCCTGCGGCAAGCGTGCCTACGCGCTGGCCGTAGGGGAGCACACCAGCGCCGTATGGCTGGTGGCGGGCGGCTCCTTCGGCCCCGAGCTGGCCGCGCTGGTGCCGGGGCGCTGCTCGGGCGGCGTCTGGCTGGACCGTACGGGGCGGATGCTCGCCCTGGACCGCGAGGCCGGCGGACGGACGAAGGCGGTCGCCGTCGACCTGGAGCGCGGCGGCGAGGTGTCACCGCTGCTCCAGATCTCCGACGGCAGCGACGACCGGCTGCTGCTCGCCGATCCGGGCAGCGGGCTGATCCTGGTCCGCTCCGACGCGCCGGGGCACGACCGGCTCGGCTGGGGGGTGCTCGGCAGCACCCTCCCGGTGCGCTTCCCGGACGCGCTGCGGATCGCGGACTGCGCGCTGACGCCGTTCGCCGTCCAGCCCGGACAGCTGCTGACCCCGGAGCAGTGCGCGGTGGCGCTGCGCGTGGACGGCGCGGCGGGCACCTGGGTCGCCCTGTGGCGGCCGGGACGGCGCCAGCCGCAGCACCTCGCGGCGCCGGAGGGCTGGCTGGCCGGAAACGGCCGGTGGACGGCCGACGGGACGCTCCGACTCCCCTGCTCCACACCGGCCGTGCCGTGCGCCGTCGTCCGCCTCGCCCCGCCGCCCGACGAGGCGGACGAACCTGCCCCCGAACCACCGAAAGCGGCAGCTCAGCGTCCGATTCCCCTCCAGCAGGCCCCGCTCACCGGGAAGGTGACAGCCGGTTAGAATCACCCGGCTGTTGTACGACGATCTTCCTTACGGGGTGACCTTCCCGATGACCGAGAGCGGAACCGGCCAGGCCGAGCCGGACGCACCGAACACGCCCGCCGCCGGGCACGGCAAGCACCGCGGCCCCGCCGCCGCCCAGGAGGCCCCGACCGCCGCCGCGGGCGGTCGCCACCGCCGCCCGTCGGACGAGTCGGCGGCGTCGGCGGAGTCCGCCGACGCCGGTGCGCGGGTGGCCTGAGCGCACATTCCCGGACGGCCTGAAACACCCACGCCCTCAGACGTCCGGGCACCGCACACCGGGACAGCCGGACGCGGCACGGCTGGGGCACCCGCACCGGATGCCCCAGCCCGCCCCTCCCACACGCGGTCCCCCCGCGCGGTCAGCCGTGCTTCAGCCCCAGCACCTCCGCCGCCGCGAACGTCTCATCCGACGGGCGGTCCGCGTAGTACGGGGTGATCAGCTCGTCCAGCTCGGCGTGGCTGAACACGCTCTTGGCGGTGTCGAACTTCGCCGCCACCCTGGGGCGTTCCACGATCGCGACCATGCCGCCATGCACCACCATCAGCTGCCCGTTGACCCGCCCGGCGGCGGGTGAGGCCAGATAGCCGACCAGCGGCGCGACATGCTCGGGCGCGAGCGGGTCGAGCGCGTCGCCGGCCGGCTCCTGGAAACCCTGGAAGACGTCTTCGGTCATCCGGGTCCTGGCCCGCGGACAGATCGCGTTGGCGGTCACCCCGTACTTGCCAAGCGCCAGCGCGGTCGAGGTCGTCAGACCCACGATGCCGCCCTTGGCCGCCGCGTAGTTGGGCTGCCCGGCGGAGCCCGCGAGGAACGCCTCGGACGAGGTGTTCACGATCCGGCCGTACACCGGGCCGCCCGCGGCCTTGCTGCGGGCGCGCCAGTGCGCCGACGCGAAGCGGGTGGTGTTGAAGTGGCCCTTGAGATGGACCCGGATCACCGAGTCCCACTCGTCCTCGCTCATCGAGAAGACCATCCGGTCGCGGAGGATGCCCGCGTTGTTGACCAGGATGTCGAGCGTGCCGTAGCTGTCGACCGCCAAGTCGACCAGTTCGCGGGCCTGTTCGTGGTCGGCGACATCGCCCTGGTGGGCGACGGCCCGCCCGCCCGCGGCCCGGATCTCGGCCGCGACCTCCTCGGCGGGCCCTCCGGACGCCTCGCCGGAGCCGTCCCGGCCCGGTTGCCCGTAGTCGTTGACGACGACGCTCGCGCCGAGCCGGGCCAGCTCCAGCGCCTCAGCGCGGCCGAGGCCCCGGCCCGCGCCGGTGACGATCGCGGAAAGGCCCTCCAACGGCTGTGACATCACCCGACGCCCCTCTCAGCTGATCTCGATGCAGGTACGGAGCGCGCCGCCCGTCCGCATCTGGTCGAGTGCCTCGTTGATCTCGCCGAGCTGTACGCGGTGCGTGATCAGGCCCGCCAGGTCGATCCGGCCCGCCCGCCACAGGGCGATGGCCCGCTCGTACGAGGTGAGCACGTCCCCGCCGCCGTACAGCGAGGGCAGGACCCGCTTCTCGTCGAAGAACAGCTCGAACATGTTGAGCTGGAGGAAGTCGTCCATCGCGCCCGCGCCGACCACGCACAGGGTGCCGCCGCGCCGGGTCGCCTCGTACGCGGTCCTGGCGGTGGCGGACTTGCCGACCACCTCGAAGACGTAGTCGAAGCCCTCGCCCGCGGTGATCCGCTGCTTGGCGTCGTCGAGTCCGTCCGGCGCGACGGCCTCGGTCGCGCCGAACCCGAGCGCCGCCTCGCGCCGGGACTCCACCGGGTCCACGGCCACGATCCGGGCCGCGCCCTTGAGCCTGGCCCCCTGGATCGCGGAGATCCCGACGCCCCCGCAGCCGATCACGGCCACCGACGAACCGGCCGCGACGTCGGCGGTGTTGACGGCCGCGCCGAGCCCGGTGGTCACCCCGCAGCCGATCAGCGCGGCGATGTCGAACGGCACGTCGTCTGGAATCGGCACCGCGCACCCCTCCGCGACCACGACCTCGTCGGTGAAGGTGCCGGTGCCCGCGAAGCCGAACACCTCGCCGCCGGGACGCCGGAAGTTGGGCGTGCCCGCGTTCATGAACCCGGCCAGGCACAGCTGGGACTGGCCGCGCCGGCAGGCGGGGCAGCCGCCGCACGGCGGCAGCCAGCACACCAGCACCCGGTCGCCGGGCTTGACACGGGTCACGCCGTCGCCGACGTCGAGCACCTCGCCCGCGCCCTCGTGTCCGGGGACGAAGGGCGCGGGCTGCGGCAGGACGCCGCTCATCGCGGAGAGGTCCGAGTGGCACAGTCCGGTGGCCCGGACACGGATCCGGACCTTGCCGGGGCCGAATCCCACCGCCTCGACGTCATCGAGCACTTCGAGCTTGTCCTGTCCGATCTCGTGCAGTACGGCTGCGCGCACGGTACGGCTCCCCTCACGGGTGTTCGGCCTGGAGCTGTCAGGAGGTCGAGCGGGTTGAGCAGGCTCAGGAATGCGTGACGAGCGTGTCGGCCAGAACGGGCGCGTCATCCCGCTCGGCGGCCGTGACCGACACCTGGATCCGCCCGCCGCCTTGCCCGTCGCCGTCCTGCCGCCACATCCGCGCCCGCAGCGTCTCGCCGGGGTAGACCACCCCGGCGAAGCGGGTCGAGTAGCCGCGTACGCGCGCGACATCGCCGTCGAGCGCCGCGTCGACCACGGCCTTCAGGGTCATGCCGTACGAGCACAGGCCGTGCAGGATCGGCCGGTCGAACCCGGCGAGCTTCGCGAACTCCGGGTCGGCGTGCAGCGGGTTCCAGTCCCCGGACAGGCGATAGAGCAGCGCCTGCTCCTCCCGGATGGGCCGGTGCGCCTCGATGTCCGGTGCGCGGTCCGGGAGTTCGGCCCGCACGGACGGGCCGCGCTCGCCCCCGAAGCCGCCTTCGCCGCGTACGAAGATCTGGGTGTCACAGGTCCACAGCGGGCCGTCGTCGTCCGCCGTGTCGGAGCGCATCACGATCACCGCGGCCTTGCCCTTGTCGTACACGGCGGGGATCGTCGAAGTCTGTACGGCCTTGCCCGCGGCCGGGATCGGCCGGTGCAGGGTGACCGACTGGCCGCCGTGCAGCACATGGGCGAGGTTCACGTCGATGCCGGGCGCGGCGAGCCCTCCGGCCACCGCCATGCCCCCGCCCGCGACCGTGGCGAAGCTGGGCAGCACGTGCAGCCGGGACTCCAGCGTGTAGCGCAGCTCGTCCGGGTCGGTGGCGGGCACGCCCGCGCCGAGGCCCAGGTGGTAGAGCTGGACGTCCTTGTGGTCCCAGGCGATGTCGGTGCTGCGGGGTTCGGAGGCGACGGCCTTGGCAGCGTCAATGGGCATGAGAACGCGGCTCCTTGAGCTACTGAGTACATAAGACCTCGGTGCGGCCGTCCGCACCGTCGGTCGCACCGAGGTCGCATCGGGACCGGCCTCACTGACGCTCCGGACGTTCTAGAACGCGTTCTACGCCGGTGATCCCATGTATAACGCAGCCCCCACCACTTGTGAAGCCTCCTGACGCAATGTCAGATCACAACGAAGGCCCCGCCGCCGCTCGCCGCTCGGGACGCGGCAGCCACACCAGCGTGAGCAGCGCCCCGAACAGCAGGATCCCCGCACTCGTCCGGAACGCCATGGCGTACCCGGAGGTCAGCGCGTCGGCCGTGTCCAGGCCGCCGGTCACCGTCGCCGCGACCGTGGACAGCACCGCCACGCCGAGCGCGCCGCCCATCGTGCGGGAGGTGTTGATCAGCCCGGAGACCAGTCCCGCGTCGGCCGGGTCGGCGCCCGATGTGGCGAGCGAGGCCAGCGGCGTCGCGGCGAGACCCGCGCCCAGCATCATCACGACACCCGGCAACATGATCGAGGTGACGTAAGCACCGTCCACCGTCAGCGTCGACTGCCATCCGAATCCCACCGCCGACACCACCATGCCGAGCAGCGAGACGTTCTTGGCGCCGAGCCTGGGCATCAGCCGCGGGGCGAGCTTGGAGCCCACGATCACGGTCAGCGAGGACGGGACGAGCGCGAGACCGGCCTCCAGCGGCGTGTAGCCGAGCACGTTCTGCGCGTAGAAGGTCATGAACATCCACATGACGAACATCGCGCCGCCGCAGACGAACATGGCGACGTTGGCCGCCGAGACGGACCGCACCCGGAACAGCTTCAGCGGCATCAACGGCACCCGCGTACGCGCCTCGACCAGCAGGAACGCCCCGAGCAGGGCCAGCCCGGCGGCCAGCGGCAGCAGCGTCGCGGACGCGGTCCAGCCCGCGGACTCGGTCTGCACGATCCCGTACGCCAAGGTAGCGAGTCCGCCGGTGGCCAACAGCGCGCCCGGCAGGTCGAGCCGACTGCCGCCCACCCGGCTCTCGCTGATCCACAGCCCGGCCGCGAGCAGCACCAGCGCGCCGATCGGCACGTTGATCAGCAGCACCCAGCGCCAGGACAGCAGATCGGTGAGCACCCCGCCGACCAGCCCTCCGGCCGCGCCGCCGCCCGCGCCGACGGCGGTCCAGGTCCCTATCGCGCGCACCCGCGCGGGCCCTTCGGGCACCGCCGACGTGAGGATCGTCAGCGTCGACGGGGCGAGCACCGCCGCGCCGAGACCCTGCACCGCCCGCGCCGCCAGCAGCTGCCACTCGACCTGCGCCAGCCCGCCCGCCAGCGAGGCGGCGGTGAACAGCCCGAGCCCGAGCAGGAACATCCGCTTGCGCCCGAAGAGGTCACCGGCCCGCCCGCCGAGCAGCATGAACCCGGCGAAGGCGATCGCATAGGCGTTGACCACCCACTGCAGCCCGATCGCGCTCATCCCCAGGTCGGCCCGCATCGACGGCAGCGCGGTATTGACCACCGACACATCGAGCACGACCAAAAACTGCCCGGCGCAGGCCGCCAGCACCACCGCCCACATCGGCGCGGTCTTCTTGACGGAGGCAGGCTGGCGAGTGTCAGACGGGGCATGGACCATGACCGCCATGCTCTCAGCCGACGCATGGCCGACACATCGGGGTTTCGCCGCACCAGCCGTACGCCGCTGGACCTAGGCCCTGTCTTCAAACTCCCGTCTGCCTCGCGACGCCATGCACGCACTCTCGCCGCACCGGGCGCAGACCCAAGTACGTCCAGTACGAGGGCCCGCACCCGGCACGCCGAGAGCACGCACCTGACGCCGCGAGGCCGCCCTCCGGGCGACGACGGGAGTTTGAAGGCAGGACCTAGGCCCTCCGTCACGACCTGCGCAGCAACGTCACCACCGCCGCCCCGCCCAGCCCGATGTTGTGCGCGAGCCCCACCCGAGCCCCGGCCACCTGCCGCTGACCGGCCGTGCCGCGCAGCTGCCAGGTCAGCTCGGCGGCCTGGGCGAGGCCGGTCGCGCCGAGCGGGTGCCCCTTGGAGATCAGTCCGCCGGACGGATTGACGACCCACCGACCGCCGTACGTCGTCGCCCCGGACTCCACGAGCTTGCCGGACTCGCCGTCCGCGCACAGGCCCAGCGCCTCGTACGTCAGCAGCTCGTTGACCGAGAAGCAGTCATGCAGCTCGATGACATCGACATCCTCGACGCCGAGCCCGGCCACCTCGTACGCCCGCGCGGCCGCGGCCCTCGACATCGGCTTGCCGACGACATCGATACACGACCCGGAGTCGAACGAGTCCGCCGTATCCGTAGTCATCGCCTGCGCCACGATCTCCACGGCGCGCCCGGCCAGCCCGTGCCGCGCCACGAACCGCTCCGACGCCACCAGCACCGCGGCCGAGCCGTCCGACGTCGGCGAGCACTGGAGCTTGGTGAGCGGCCGGTGCACGGTCTTCGCCGCGAGCACCTCATCGACCCCGTACACGTCCCGGAACTGGGCGTACGGATTGTGCGCCGAGTGCCGGTGGTTCTTGGCCGCGACGGCCGCGAGCTGCGCCTCGGTGGTGCCGTACAGCTCCATGTGCTCGCGGGCCGCGTCGCCGAAGATCTGCGCGGTGGGCGGGGTCATCTCGAACCCGTGCCGGGCGGCCATGATCCCGTAGTGCCGCGCGACGGGCGAGGCCGCGAAGTCCCCGCCGTCCGCCCCGCCTCCCAGGGCCCCGCGCGCCATCTTCTCGAACCCCAGCGCCAGCACACAGTCGCTCAGCCCGCCCTCGACGAACTGCCGGGCCATCATCAACGCGGTAGCGCCAGTAGCGCAGTTGTTGCTCACGTTGTACACGGGCACTCCGCTCAGCCCGAGTTCGTACACCGCGCGCTGCCCGGCCGTCGAGGGCTGAAAGCAGTACCCGACAGCCACCTGGTCCACCAGCCCGTACGAGACCTCGGCATCCTCCAGGGCCTTGGTCCCGGCCTCCCTCGCCATGTCCCAGTACTGCCAGTCGCGCGACTCGGGCTTCTCGAACCTCGTCATCCCGACCCCGACGATATAGCTCTTCACGTCCCGCTCCCTCGCTCGCTCGCGCTTGCCGAAGGCGGGACAGACTAGAACACGTTCCATTAGGGCGGAAGGTTCAGACGCCGGGAGAACGAGGACGATCCTCGCGGCCACGCGCCCAGCGCCAACACCAGTAGCCAGCCCCAAGTAGCGCCGCCCCCACCAGCGCGAAGGGACCCATCAGCCACACATCCATCTCCGTCACCAGCTGGATGAACCCGACCAGCGCCCAGTCCACCGCCAACGCGCCGGTCACCCACGCGGCGACCACTGCAGACCGCGGCGCGTTGGGCACGAAGCTCTCCGGCCGCGCCAGCCCCCACCCCCCGGCGATGAGCGCGAGCGCCCCACCGAGCACCAGAAAACCGCCCCACATCATGACGCCCAGGGGCTTACCGACAGGGTTCGCCTTTGTCGCGTCGGCCACCCCGTCGACGGACACGCGTACGACGTCGCCCCGCCACACGGTCCCCTCGACCCGGCCCCCCTCCGACAGCCGATCGAACACGGGGTCACGGTCCGAGAAGGTCACCCGCTGCCCCCACCCGGTGGAGTCGACCAGCTTCGCGTAGTAGCGAGTCGACTTACCCGAGGGCTCGGTCCCGGCGGAATCGACCGTGAACGCGTCCACCCACAGGCAGTCCCGCCGCTCCCCGCTCCCCGCCCCGACGCCCAGCACATCCCACAAGGACCGGTCACACGGCGCGGCGGCGAGGAACGCCCGTTCCCGCGCCACCGCTTCCGACGCCTCCGAGCCGAGCTTCCCCAGCCCGAACAACAGCATGACGAGTCCCGCCACCAGGATCACGGGAGCCGCACGCCGAAACCGCCGGATCTCCCGCCACCGCCGCTTCCGCTCGCCGCTCGCCCACTCCCTCTCCCACTCCTCCCCCCGGTCCGCCGTCCACTGCGACGCCGGAGGCGCTGGAGCCGTGTACTCCCGACGCCGGTCACGCCGCTGCCGCTCCCGTCGCCTGCGCCGAGCAGCCTGCCCCATCCCGCACCCCCTCCCCACAGGTCTCAGCCGAACACCGAGATCCGATCGTCCAGATCCGGTTCCTGAGATCCACGAGAAGACCGTACGGTTGCGCTCAGGGAAGCCACAGGCCCATAACCCTCCAGGACCCAGCCCCCCACCCTGCCGGAACCCGGCAACCAACTACCGCCCGTGCACCTACGACGCCGCCACGGAGGCAACGAAGGCCGTCCAGGCGGCCGGACCGAAGACGAGGGCGGGGCCGTGCGGGTTCTTGCTGTCACGGACGGGGACACAGGCGGGGCAGATGTCGTTCACTTCGAGGCAGTCGCCGCTCTCGCCGCCGCTGTACGTGGACTTGCGCCAGGCCGCCGTGACGTAGGCGTCGCTGACCTCCAGGCAGTCACCGCTACTGCCGCCGCTGTAGCTGGACTTGCGCCACATCGGTACGACCGAGGCGTCCGGGATGCTCACGTACTCACTGCTGCGCATGCTCGTATTCCTTCGCGATGGACCTGATCAGTGCCAGGGACTCGCGGTGCGCCAGCGCGTCCCCCAAGGCGTGATCGTATGCCGCCTGGCACCCCCGCACCACGGACGGGACTTCCAGCACCCGTCCGGTCTTCAGACCTTCCACGTACGCGACCGGCGGAAGGTCCTCGAACCACATGAGCGTGACGAAGCCCTCCAGCAGTGCGTGGAAGCCCGCGGAGAAGGGAAGCACATGCACCCGGATACGGTGGCTCGCGCCCAGCTCCTCGATGTGCCGGAGCTGCTCGCACATGACCTCCGGGCCGCCGATCGGACGCCGCAGTACCGCTTCGTCGAGCAGCACCCAGAACACCGGTGAGTGGAAGTCGTCGAGGATGCGGGCGCGTTCGAGCCGGGTGACGAGCAGCTTGTCACGCTCGTCGGCGGACTTGGACGGGAAGCCGGAGCCCAGCACCTCACGGGCGTACGCCGGAGTCTGCAGCACGCCCGGCACCAGCTTGGGGCCGTACTCCCGGATCACCGTCGCCTGCCGCTCCAACTCCAACGCCTCAGCGAAGTGTTCGGCGACCCGCCCCTCCCCCAGCGACGGCAGGAAGTTCTCGAAGAACCCATCCGCTCCCAGAACTTGGTCCAGCCTGCGCGCGTCCTCCACGTCCGGCCTGCGGCGGCCCGCCTCGATGTGGGCGATGTGCGTACGCGACATGATCGCGCGCTGACTCAACTCCTCCTGGGTGAGCCCGGCCGCCTCGCGGCGTCGCTTGAGCTCCTGGCCGTACCGTTCGCGGGCCTGGGGGGTGTCTTCGATCGCCACGCCGATCAACTCCAGGGAGTGCAGCAGCCGTTGTCACACGCAAACCACTGTCGAGCGTAACCGCCACCGCCCCACTCTGTGACGAGAACGGCACACAGAGCGAGAGGAGCAGGGCATGACGGTGGAGTGGTCACCCGGCGAAGGGTGCTTTGTCGCCCACACGGGCACCGACGTCTACGGCCCCGGCAAAGTGCTCGGCGCGGACGGGGAGCTGCGGCGCGTGCGGTTCACGCATTTCGTCGCCACGGTCCACGCGGGCGACCTGCGCGCGGCTTCCCCCGAGGAGCAGGAAGAGGTGGAGGCCTGGCTACGGCAGAAGGCCGCGCGGTACGGCGGCGACTGGTGAGCGGGCAGCGCGCGGGAGCGCCGCGTGGGCTCGGCGCGACGATCACGCTTCAGGTGTCGCGCGACGGCGGCCGCACCTGGGAGCCGGAGCGGACGTACACGCCCGGCCACTCGGCGGCTCCGCTCGAAGTGCCGCCCCGCTTTCCGCCCTGTGCCTGCCCGAAGTGCACCGAGAGGCGCACGACGACGTGAGGGGACACGGCGGGGGTGCGAGCGGAGCGCCGACTGTGTCCACCGCCGCACGCCGTATCCCACCACGGGGTTCCCAGTCGGCGTGAGCACGTACCCCCGGCGGGGCCCCGCCCCACGACGAGACAGCGCGCCCCACGGACAGGTGGCACCATGGAGCGGCCGCCCAGCCCGCACCCCGTACGCCACGCCCTGGAGGAACCTCGAATGACCGCCGCGACCGCGCCGACGCCAACGCCGACGCCGACGCCCAAGCCGGAGATACTCGCCGCCTTCGAGGCGGCCAAGGGGTTCATGCCCACCGGCGAAGGGCTCGCGCTGTACGCGGCCGCCGTAGCGGCGGGGCGGCTCGGGCTGCCCCTGCTGGAGATCGGAACGTACTGCGGGCGGTCCACGATCCTGCTGGCCGACGCCGCCCGGCAGGCGGGCACGACCGCCGTCACCGTCGACCACCACCGTGGCAGCGAGGAGCAGCAGCCCGGCTGGGAGTACCACGACCCGACGGTCGTCGACCCGGAGGTGGGGCAGATGGACACCCTCCCCGCCTTCCGGCGCACGCTGTACCAAGCGGGCCTTGAGGACCACGTGATCGCCATCGTCGGGCGGTCCCCGCAGGCGGCCAGGGTGTGGGGCGGACCGCTCGGGCTGGTGTTCATCGACGGCGGGCATACGGACGAGCACGCGACGGGCGACTACGAGGGGTGGGCCCCGCACGTCGCCGAAGGCGGGCTCCTCGTCATCCATGACGTCTTCCCGGACCCGGCGGACGGCGGCCAGGCCCCGTACCGCGTGTACCGCAGGGCGCTGGAGTCCGGCGCGTTCACGGAGACCTCCGTCACGGGCTCGCTGCGCGTCCTGCGGCGTACGGGTGCGGGCATCTGAGCACGCCGCCCACGCGCGAACGCCGATAGCATCGCCGCGTGTCGTACGACGATCCGGATAACCCGTCCCCCGCTCACTCGCCGGAGCCGCGCCGCCCCTTCGGCTTCCGCCGACGCGGCGCGCTGGTCGTGGCCACCGCGCTGGTGCCCGTAAGCCTCGGCGGGTGGCTGCTGTGGCAGGGCGTGAGCGGCGCGGCGTCGGATGACGGCCAGGCGGCGGACGGCAGGGCGTCGTCGTCCAGCCCCACGCCCGGTCCGGCGTCCAGCGACGCGTCAAGCTCGGGCCCGGAGCCCTCAGACGGCAAGGCCGACTCCACGGGCGACTCCACGGCCGACTCCAAGGCCGACTCCACCGCGAAGCCCGAGCCCTCCGAACCCGGCACCACCGCCTCGCCCTCACCCACGAGCTCCACCGACCCCACCGACCCCACCGACCTCACCGGCCCCCTCACCGGCAAGACCGTCGTCATCGACCCCGGCCACAATCCGGGCAACTTCAAGCACACCACCCAGATCGCCCGCCTCGTGGACGTCGGCACGCACCGCAAGGCGTGCGACACCACCGGCACCGCCACCAACGACGGTTACCCCGAGGCGAAGTTCACTCTCGACCTGGCCCACCGGCTCCGCACGCTGCTCGAAGAGCAGGGCGCGACCGTCAAGCTCACCCAGGACGCCGACCGCCCCTACGGCCCCTGCATCGACGAGCGCGCCCGAATCGGCAACGACGCCAAGGCCGACGCCGCCGTCTCCCTGCACGCCGACGGCTCGGGCGCGGGCAACCGCGGGTTCCACGTGATCCTGCCGGGCAAGGTCACCTCCGGCGACGCGGACACCACCGCGATCGTCGGCCCGTCCCGCGAGCTCGGCGAACGCATCGCGGGCGGCTTCGTACGCCGCACCGGCAGCGCACCCGCGAACTACATCGGCGGCGGCACCGGACTCGACGTACGCAAGGACCTCGGCGGGCTCAATCTGTCAAAGGTTCCCAAGGTGTTCATCGAGTGTGGCAACATGCGCGACGCCGAAGACGCCGCCCAACTCACCAATGGAGCCTGGCGGCAGAAGGCCGCCCGTGGGATCGCGGAGGGCATCACAGGCTTCCTCGACGGGTAGATCAGGAGCGGCCGGACACAGCCGCCCCACAGACAGCAACGCCGAGGCAGCACAAGGGGGACAGCACGGGGGAAGCATCCTCACGACCTTTATACGGAGCAGACACCCCGGCCGAACGGGCGATACTGTCGCCCGTACCATAGGGGGCCACCCCCGCGCTTCGCACCATGCGTACCGGCGACAGCGACGCCTACCGACTCGACGATTTACGAAGGACCTGAAGTGAATTTCCGCGCTCTCACTCGAGGCGACGCAGTGGTGATCGGAGCAGCGGTGTTGCTGTTCATCGCCTCGTTCCTCGACACGTTCGACGGCTCGGGCAGCGACGTCCCGACCGCCTGGTCCAACGGCAACCTGCTGGTCAGCGTCTACCTGCTCGGCATCATCGGCGCCGCGCTGATCGCCGTCGGCCGCGCACTGCAGCCCGCGCGCAAGGTCGTGGGGCTCGACCTCGGCCAGGTGGGCATCACCCTGACCTTCGGCTCCGCGCTCAGCGCGCTCTTCGCGATCATGGACACGGACCAGTCCTTCGGCTTCATGTTCGAGCAGCTCGGCCGCCTGGGCGGCGGCACCGGCGGCAGCACCTCCCCGGACGCCGGCGCCGGACTGATCGTGGGTCTGATCGCGGCCCTGGTCCTCGCGGGCGCCGCGATCGCGACGTCGCTGGTGCCGGCCCTGAGCGCCCCGCTGATGGGCGCCGCGCCCGCCCCGATGACGGGCGGCCAGCAGCCGTACGGCGGCCAGCCCGGCATGCCGCAGCAGGGCGGCGGCTACGGCTACCCCGGCGCTCAGCAGCCGTCGTACGGCGGCCAGCCCCAGCCCGGCCAGCCGCAGCCTTCGTACGGCGGCCAGCCGCAGCCGGGCCAGCCCGCCCAGCCGCAGGCCCAGCAGGCCCCGGAGCCCGCGCAGCAGGCGGCGGCCCAGCAGCCCGCCGGTGACTTCGCCCCGTTCTGGTTCGCGGTGCCGGTGGCCCGCCCGCTGTACCCGGAGGACGGCTCGCCGACGCCGATCGCCGAACTGGCGCCCGGCACCTGGTACCTGGCCGTGGAGCAGCGCGGCCCCGGCCTGGTGGCCCAGACGCAGGACGGCCGTCGCGGCGTCCTGCAGGACACCACGGGCATCCAGCGCGGCTGACACCGGCTGACACCGCACAGCCCGCCACAGTCCGCCGCAGCTCGCCAACGGCCTCCGTCCACCGGGACGGAGGCCGTTGCCTTGTCCGCACCCGCCCCGTACAGTCTGCCCACTCAGGCAACCTGACGACCCATCAGGAAAGCTCGCGACAGCGGGAGGGCACATGCGGCTCGGCCTCGCACTCGGCTACTGGGGCCGCGGCCCGGACCCCGACCACGTACGGCTGGCCCAGGAGGCCGAGCGGCTCGGCTATGACTCGGTGTGGACCGCCGAGGCCTGGGGCTCCGACGCGTTCACCCCGCTGACCTGGATCGCGGCGCACACCTCACGGATCAGGCTGGGCACCGCCGTCGCCCAGATGGCGGCCCGTACGCCCACCGCCACCGCGATGCACGCGCTGACCCTGGACCATCTCTCCGGCGGGCGGATGACGCTCGGCCTCGGTCTCTCCGGGCCGCAGGTGGTGGAGGGCTGGTACGGGCGGCCGTTCCCGCGCAGCCCGCTGACCGCGACGCGCGAGTACGTGGACGTGATCCGGCAGGTGTTCCGCCGCGAGGGCCCGGTCACGCTGGACGGCCGCTTCCACCCGCTCCCCTACGACGGCCCCGACGGCACCCGCCTCGGCAAGCCGCTCAAGCCGATCACCCACCCGCTGCGCCCCGGCCTGCCCGTCCTGCTCGGCGCGGAGGGCCCCAGGAACATCGCGCAGACGACCCGGATCGCGGACGGCTGGCTGCCGCTGTACTGGTCGCCGACCCGCACAGACGCGTACGAGACCGCGCTGACCGACCTCCCGACCGGCTTCACGGTCGCACCGCTGGTACGGGCGAAGGTCTGCGACGACGTCGCCGAAGGGCTGCTCCCGGTCAAGGCGATGCTCGGCTTCTACATCGGCGGCATGGGGCACGCCACGAAGAACTTCCACGCTGGTCTGATGGCCCGGATGGGCTTCGCCGACGAGGCCGAGCACATCCAGCGGCTGTTCGCGCAGGGGCGCAGGGAGGAGGCGGTACTGGCGGTCCCGGACGCGTTCGCGGACGAGATCTCACTCGTCGGCCCGCGCGAACGCGTCCGGGACCGGCTGGAGTTGTGGCGCGAGGGCGGCCTGGTCACGGATCTCCTGCTGGTGGCCCCGGACCCGCACACCCTGCGCGTGCTGGCGGACCTGAACACCACCGGGTGACGTCACCGGCGTAGACGCACGGCACGAAAAGCACGCGGCCAGGGCCAGCAGTCTCAGCGACAGCAGTCCGGCGTCAGCCCCCGCGGCAGCCGCTCCCCGTCGAACACCGCGCAGGTCGCCTCATGGCCGCCGAGCGCGGCCACCGCGAGGAGCACGGCCCCCGCCGTCCAGGCGGTCCGCTCGACCGGCCAGACGGCCTGGTCCTCGTAGACGTACCCCGTCCAGTACAGGCCGGAGTCCTCGTCTCTCAGGTGCCCGATCGACTGGAGGATCTCCACGGCCCGGTCGGACTCCCCCATCGCCCACAGGGTCAGGGCGAGTTCGGCGCTCTCGCCGCCGGTGACCCAGGGGTTGGGCACGACGCAGCGGACGCCGAAGCCGGGGACGACGAAGCGGTCCCAGCCCTCCTCGATACGGGCCTTGGCCTCGGGTCCGGTGACCGCGCCGCCCAGGACCGGGTAGTACCAGTCCATGGAGTAGCGGTTCTTGTCGAGGAACCGCTCGGGGTGGCGGGCCAGCGCGTGGCCGAGCGCGCCGAGCGCCAACTCCCAGTCGGGCTGCGGCTCTTCGCGCTGCTCGGCGATGGCCAGGGCACAGCGCAGGGCCTGGTGGATGGAGGAGCTGCCGGTGAGCAGGGCGTCGGTGACGGGCGCCCCGACACCTTCGCCGCTCTCGGGGGCCTCGCGTTTCCAGCCGATCTGGCCGCCGGGCTGCTGGAGGGCGAGGACGCACTCGACGGCCGCCCGCACATGCGGCCACATGCGGTCCAGGAAGGCGTCGTCGCCGGTGGCCAGATAGTGGTGCCAGACGCCGACGGCGATGTACGCGCAGAAGTTGGACTCGACGCTCCGGTCGGTGGGGCGTTCGGCGTCGCCGTCGTCGTAGGCGGCGTACCAGGAGCCGTCCGGGTTCTGATGGCGGGCCAGCCAGTCGTACGCGCGGGCCGCGGCCGCGTGCTCCCCGGCCGCGTCCAGGGCCATGGCCGCCTCGGTGTGGTCCCAGGGGTCGAGGTGGTGGCCGCGGAACCAGGGAATCGCGCCGTCCTCGCGCTGCCCGGCGCGGATGGCCGCCACGGTCCGGGCGGCCTGCTCGGCGGTGAGGACGCCGGGCAGGGCCAGGTGTTCCGTCCGGGGCGTGGTCACTGGGCGGCCGCCGCGAGGTCGGCGTCGTCGGCGCGGTCCGCGTCGACGTCGGCGGGCAGGTGGGGCTTGGTCGCGTACGCCACGAAGCTCTTGCCGATCAGCGGGTTCAGGGCCCGCTCCGCGACCTTGGTGGCCAGGGGCTTCTTCATGATGTCCCAGACCAGCAGCTTGTGGTACGCGCGGACCGGCAGCGCCTTGTCGTTGTCGACGCCGAACGCGCACTTGAGCCACCAGTACGGCGAGTGCAGCGCGTGCGCGTGGTGGGTGCCGTACGGCTTGAGGCCCGCCTCGCGCATCTTGCCGAGCAGCTCATCGGCCTTGTAGATGCGGATATGGCCGCCCTCGACCTCGTGGTACGCGTCGCTGAGCGCCCAGCAGACCTTCTCGGGGCCGTGCCGGGGGACGGTGACCGCGATCCGGCCGCCGGGCCTGAGCACCCGCACCATCTCGGCGAGTACGCCCTTGTCGTCGGGAATGTGCTCCATCACCTCGGAGATGATCACGACGTCGAAGGACGCGTCGGGGAAGGGCAGCGCGAGCGCGTCGCCCTCCATCGCGGTGGCGGTGGCCCCGGCCGGGGCCTCGCCCGCCTCCTTCATCGCGGCGAACCACTTGGCGACCTCGCGGATCTCCTCCGCGTTCTGGTCCAGGGCCACCACGCGCGCCCCGCGCCGGTAGCACTCGAACGCGTGCCGCCCGGCGCCGCAGCCCAGGTCCAGTACGCGGTCGCCCGCGGCGAGCGGGAAGCGGGAAAAGTCGACGGTCAGCACGAGTGCCTGCCTTCTCGGTGGAGTCCGGCGGTGGGGGTGGCGGCCGCGGGGCGGCGGAAACGGCGGGGTGCGCCAGGGGTACGGGGAAGCCGACGGCGCCTCATCGGGGAGCACCGTCAGCCGAACGAGCGGCGGCGTCCACACCACCGGCGTCCACACCACCGGCGGCCACCGCGCCAGCGGCACGGGCGACCGTGGCGTCGCCCGCGGTCGCGGCGTCGCCCGCGGGCACGGCGTCGCCCGCGGGCACGGACGTACGCGCCGCAGCCGGAGACGTACCAGCCCCAGCCGCAGCCGCAGCCGCCCCAGCCGCCGCAGCCGCAGGCGTACCCGCTCGCGTCGCCGCGTCCGCGATGGCCTCGCGGTAGCGCTCGGCCGTGCCCTGGGCGGCGCGGGCCCAGGTGAAGCGGGCGAGCACCCGCTCACGCCCGGCCGCGCCGAGCCGGGCGCGCAGCTCGGGGTCGCCGAGCAGCCGGTTGAGCCCGGCCGCGAGCGCGCCCGCGTCGCCCGGCGGCACCGCGAGGCAGGTCTCGCCGTCCGGCCCCGCGACCTCCGGGATGGCGCCCCCGGTGGTGGCGAGCAGCGGCGTACCGGTGGCCATCGCCTCGGCCGCGGGCAGCGAGAACCCCTCGTACAGCGACGGCACACAGGCGACCTGA
Organism: Streptomyces sp. O3; assembly: GCF_054788135.1. Classification (NCBI taxonomy): domain Bacteria; kingdom Bacillati; phylum Actinomycetota; class Actinomycetes; order Kitasatosporales; family Streptomycetaceae; genus Streptomyces; species Streptomyces sp. O3. Next base: position 5,284 of record NZ_JBTVYK010000035.1, on the reverse strand, counting down.
GCCCCGCGCACCAGGTCGACGAGCTCGGCGTCGGTGACGCCCTTGACGAACTCGACGGCGCCCTCCAGGCCGTACCGCTCGATGGCCCCGGCGACCGGCCCGTCCTCGGCGCGCTTGCCGACGACGACGAGATGCGCGGCCGGGTTCTCGGTGCGCACCTTGGCGAGCGCCTCGACCAGGTGGATCAGGCCCTTGAGCGGCACATCGGCGCTGGAGGTCGTCACGATCCGGCCGGGCACCTCGGGCACCGACGGATCGGGCGAGAAAAGACCGGTGTCGGCGCCGATGTGCACGACGTGCACCCGGTCGTCGCGTACGCCGAGGCAGTCCACGATCTCCTGGCGGGACGAGCCGGAGACGGTGAGCACCGACGGCAGCCGACGGGCGACCCGTTTCTGCATCCGGGTGAACCCGTACCAGCGGCGCACCGACGCGCGCCCCTGCCAGTTCGCGGCCGCGTCCAGCTCAAGCTGCCGGTCCACGGTGATCGGGTGGTGGATGGTGGTCACCAGGGGCGCGCCGAGCCGCCGCGGGCCGCCGAGCAGCCCGTACCCCAGCGTCTGGTTGTCGTGTACGACGTCGAACTCGCCGCGGCGCGCGGCCAGGTGGCGGCGGGCCCGCAGCGAGAAGGTCAGCGGCTCGGGGAAGCCGCCGGTGCGCATGGTGGCGAACTCCAGCGCGTCGACCCAGCCGCGGAACTCGGACCGCTTCGGAGTGCGGAAGGGGTCGGGGCTGCGGTACAGGTCGAGGCTGGGCAGCTCGGTGAGCGGCACGCCCTCGTCGAGCACGGGATAGGGCTGCGCGCCGATCACCTCGACGTGGTGGCCGAGCCGCGCGAGCTCCCTCGACAGATGGCGTACGTACACGCCCTGACCCCCGCAGAACGGGTTCCCCTTGTACGTGAGGAGCGCGATGCGCAGCGGCCGCTCCGCGCCGCCCGACGCGGCCGCACGGGGCCCCTTGTCCATGGCCTCAGCGGTCACTCACGGCCCCCTTCTCCCTGCGGTTCCCGCGAGGTTACGCCGGGACGGTAATCTAGAACAAGTTTCAGACTTGATCGTTCAAGGAGCTCTGAATTTACCGGCAGGTAAGCCGACTGGGGGACCCGGAGCAGGTGATTCGCGCCACGACCCCGCGCCCTGCCATGCTCGACGCCCCGCACTGGGCACCACACTGGGCACCGCATTGAGCACCGCATTGAGCACCACTCGCAGCACCACTCACACCGTGGAACGGGACACATGACTACGGAAGCGAAGGAATCCGGCGCCGCATCCCCACCGCTGACCGAGCGGCAGGAGGCCCGTCGGCGGCGCATCCTGCACGCCAGCGCCCAGCTGGCCAGCAAGGGCGGCTTCGACGCCGTGCAGATGCGCGAGGTCGCGGAGTCCTCCAACGTCGCGCTCGGCACGCTGTACCGGTACTTCCCGTCCAAGGTCCACCTGCTGGTCGCCACCATGCAGGACCAGCTCCAGCACCTGCACGGAGCGCTCCGCAAGCACCCACCGGCCGGGGACTCCGCGGCCGACCGGGTCGCCGAGACCCTGATGCGGGCCTTCCGCGCACTGCAGCGCGAGCCGCATCTGGCGGACGCGATGGTACGGGCGCTGACCTTCGCCGACCGGTCGGTGAGCCCGGAGGTGGACACCGTGTCCCGGCTCACCACGGCGATCATCCTGGACGCGATGGAGCTGGAGAACCCGACTCCGCAGCAGCTCTCGGCGGTACGGGTGATCGAGCACACCTGGCACTCGGCGCTGATCACCTGGCTGTCGGGGCGGGCCTCGATCGCCCAGGTGAAGATCGACATCGAGACGGTCTGCCGCCTGATCGACGCGACGTCACCGGACAGCCGCCCCTAAAGGACGACGCCGGGCCAGACGACGACACCAGCCCAGGCACCCGCCCCTCCCCTTACGCCCCCGGATCCCTACCCCGCGGGCTCCTCGGGCGGAAACACCGACTCCCCGCTTCCCACCAGCGCGATCGTGATCGCCTCGACCGGGCACGCCTCGGCCGCGCCCAGCACCTCCTCATCGGCGTCCGTCACGTCGGCGACGGGATGCGACTGCCGCGCGGTGTCCAGCCGGAAGCCCCCCGGTGCGAGGCTCGCGCACATACCGGACCCGATGCACACCCCCCGGTCGACGTCCACCTGCCAACGATCCCCCATCACCCACACACCCCTCATCCCTCATCCTTCATAGCCGCCGGGCAGATGGATCATCTTGTGCTCGTGGTATTCCCCGTACCCCTCGGGCCCGAACTCCCTCCCGATCCCGGAGTTCTTGTAGCCGCCGAACGGCCCGAGCATGTCCAGGCTGAAGGTGTTCACGCTGTACGTCCCGGTCCTGACCCGCCGCGCGACCTCGATGCCGCGCTCGACGTCGGCGGTCCAGACGCTCCCGCTCAGCCCGTAGTCCGAGTCGTTGGCGATCTTCACCGCGTCCGCCTCGTCGCCGTACGGAAGCAGACAGATGACCGGCCCGAAGATCTCCTCACGGGCGATCCGCATCGAGTTGTCCACGCCGCCGAAGAGCGTCGGCTCGACGTACCAGCCCTGATCGAGCCCGGCCGGACGGCCGCCGCCGGTGAGGATCTTGGCGCCCTCCTCCTGGCCGATCCGGATGTAGTCGAGGGAGCGCCGCTGCTGGCGCCGGGCGACCAGCGGCCCCACCTCGGTGGCCGGGTCGAGCGGATCGCCGACCCTGAGCGCGCCCGCGGCGGCCGCGAAGGCCTCGGCGAACTCCTCGTACCGCCCGCGCGGCACGAGGATGCGGGTCTGGGCTACACAGGCCTGCCCGTTGATCATCCAGGCGAAGGGCACGATCCCGGCGACCGCGGTGGCCGCGTCGGCGTCCGGCAGGATGATCGCGGCGGACTTGCCGCCCAGTTCCAGGGTGACGCGGGTCAGGTTGCGCGAGCAGACCTCCATGACGCGCTTGCCCGCCCCCACCGAGCCGGTGAACGACACCTTGTCCACGCCCGGATGCCCGACCAGGTACTCACTGACCTCCCGATCGGCGGGGATGACCGAGAGCACCCCTTCGGGAAGCCCGGCCTCAGCGGCGATCCCGGCCAGCAGATAGGCGTCCAGCGGGGTCTCGGGCGAGACCTTCAGGATCACCGGGCAGCCCGCGAGCAGGGCGGGGGCCAGCTTCGCGGCGGCGGTGAACTGCGGGACGTTCCACGGCACGACGGCGGCCACCACCCCGACCGGCTCGCGCCGGACCAGGATCCGGCCGAGCACGCCGTCGCGCCGCTGCTCGTACGGGAAGTCCCGCGCGGTGGTGAGGGCGGCGTCCCAGACCATCATCGAGGCGAGCGACTGGACCATCACGCTCGACGTGTACGGGGTGCCGTTCTCGGAGCTGATGACGCGGGCGATCTCCTCGTGCCGGGCCGCGAACGCGTCCTTGATCCGGGTCACCACGGCCGCGCGCTCCGCGAGCGGCAGCCGCGGCCAGGGGCCCTCGTCGAAGGCCTTGCGCGCGTGGGCGACGGCCCGGTCCACATCGGCGGGCGCGGCGTGCGGCACACGGCCGATGACCCGCTCGGTGTGCGGCGAGACCACCTCGATGACATCCGTCCCGAGAGGGTCGACCAACTCCCCGCCGATGAACAACTTTCCGTGTTCCACAAGCTCGGTCATGGCCAACCGCCTCCCGAGAAGCAACTCCTGACATGATGTCAGCTACCCAGAACTGAACTGATACCAGTTCTACTTGAAGGAGTCCACGGCACGAACACGGTCCGTCGCCAGACGCGCGTGCAGCTCGACGTCATACCGGACGCCGCCACACTCCAGACGATCACGCACCCCACCAGCCTGCCACCAACACCCCGCGGAAACCGTAGACTTAAGCGACTATTGAAACCAGTTCTACTTAAGGGCGGGCCTATGAGCTCCAAGACGCGGACGCAGGTGACCGAGCACGGCGGGGGCGTATGGAGCATCAAGGTCCCCATCCCGAACAACCCCCTCGGCCACACCCTCGTCCACCTGCTCGACACCGACCGCGGCCCGGTGCTGATCGACACCGGCTGGGACGACCCGACGGCCTACGACACCCTCGCCTCGGGGCTCGCCGCCTGCGGTACCGCGATCACCGACGTACACGGCGTGGTGATCACCCACCACCACCCCGACCACCACGGCCTGTCCGGCAAGGTGCGCGAGGCGTCGGGCGCGTGGATCGCGATGCACCCCGCCGACGCGCACGTCGTACGCCGCACCCGCGAGCAGCCGCCGGAGCGCTGGCTCGACTACCTCGCCGACAGACTCACCGCCGCCGGGGCCCCCGACACCCACCTGGCCCCCCTCCTCGCCGCCCGCGAGTCCGGCACGGCGCGCGCCCTGCCCGGCCTGGACGCCGCGCTGCCCGACCGGGACATCACCCCCGGCGACCTGCTCGACCTGCCGGGCCGCCGCCTGCGTGCCGTCTGGACCCCCGGACACACGCCAGGACACGTCTGCCTGCACCTCGAAGAGGCGCACCCGTCCGGCGAGCCGGGCCACGGCCGACTGTTCTCGGGCGATCATCTGCTCCCCGGAATCACCCCGCACATCGGCCTCTACGAGGACCCCGACGACGCCACGGTCACCGATCCACTCGGCGACTACCTGGACTCCCTGGAACGGGTCGGCCGCCTCGGGGTGGCCGAGGTGCTCCCGGCCCACCAGTACGCCTTCACCGACGCGCCCGGCCGGGTGCGGGAGCTGCTGGCTCACCACGATGAGCGGCTCCGCGGACTGCGCGCCCTGCTCGCCACCCCGCTCACGCCCTGGCAGCTCGCCGAGCGCATGGAATGGAACCGCCCCTGGGAGGAGATCCCGTACGGCTCACGCAACATCGCCGTATCCGAGGCGGAAGCGCACCTCCGCCGCCTGGTGAAACTGGGCCACGCGGAAGCGGTGCCAGGAGGCACGCCGACGTCGTACCGCGCCGTGGGCTAGGCCCTCCCCCGGCGCCCAGGGGGCGGGGGCGTCCCGCGTCACGGGGAGGGGGACGCCCTGCGGCCCTGTCAGGACGGTTACCGGGGTCGGTGAGTTGTGCCCACCCTCCCCCACTCTCGGCTTCGCTCGAGCGGGAGGCGCCCCCTCGCCCTGCGGAACGTATGCCCACAACAGTCAGACGCGGACCGCGCACCCCCACCCGCCCGCAGGCGCACGAGGGATCCCACCCACCCGCCCGGAGCCGCTCACGGACGTGAGGGGGTGGGGTGGGGGGTGCGAGCGGAGCGGGGACTGTGAACTGGGCAGCACGCGGTTCGCAGCTTCCGG